>PCSX01000038.1:0-1173 GCA_002772495.1 Candidatus Vogelbacteria bacterium CG22_combo_CG10-13_8_21_14_all_37_9
CCCATCATATCGTTTAGTGGCCCCATAATACCCGATGTCAAATCGGACATCGCTTCATTAAGGGGACCCATAATACCATTGGTTAATTGATCAATGGAGCCACCTAATTGACTAGTAATATCATTAGTTAATTGATCCATTGAACCAAGAAGACTATCGTTGATGCCGTTGGTTAATGAATCCATTGAGCTATTAACACTACCAAGGACATTATCAGTAATTTGAGACATTAAATCATCACTCAAGGAATTAATAATCTCATTACTAATTCCTTCGGTATCAAATAAATCAGCTTGAAGCGAAGAATTAATCTGGTCACTCAAACCAGCATTTAAAATATCAGGTAGTTGGTCAGCAAAAGCTTGAGGTAATTTATCTTGAATGTCTGCTGACAAGCGAGTTACCAAATTTTGACTCAAATTTTCACCAATAGCGTTTGGTAATCTATTGTGGAGAGAGGTTTGGATAATACTAGGCAAACCTTGAGTCACAATCTGATCAAGTTCTTGTCCAATAATATTTCTGACAATGTTTTGATTAGTCAAATCAGTGCCTAAATTTCTTTCCGCTTGAAAACGATTTTGAAGTCGGGTCGGTAATTGAGTTTGGATTAATTGGGGTAATTGAGTCTGGACACTTTGCTGAATTATTTGGGGCACTTCTGTCCGAACCGCGTCTTGAATAGCCCCTGGAGCGGCATCTTGAATTGATCGGGTGACTAGATTATTAACAATCTCTTGAGACGCTTGAGCGAATACATTTTCCACCGGATTAGAACCTCCACTTTGACTGTAATTTTCTTTACCACACTCTTTTTCGTCTTCTTTTTGGAGTTGCTCTAATTTTTTGAGATCTTGTTGATAGGCTTGTTGATCTTTTTGAGTTCTTTGAGTGTTAGCATCTTGAGCGCTGGGGCCGGTGGGAGAACTGGCATTAAATGGTCTAAGACTATCAAGAAAATCTTGACTAGCATTAGGGTTGCTAGGGTCAAGACCATCTAAAAAAGTAGAAGGATTTGATTGAGTAGTATCTGGTTGATATAAAGCTTGAGCCAAAACTAAAGTTGGTGAAAGAATTAATTCCCCGATTACCATTAAAGTTACAATTTTTTTTGGCCACTTCCCCGTTTTCATTTTAGAGATTGAGATTAATTTTTATCTTCTCTGCTTCTGT
>PCSX01000038.1:1230-15953 GCA_002772495.1 Candidatus Vogelbacteria bacterium CG22_combo_CG10-13_8_21_14_all_37_9
AAGGGCTAAACTTTTTTGGAATTGTTCCGCACTTTGCAGAGCAATTAAAGGTGTGCTCAAAATTTGGCTCATATTATCACTTAAACTAGCCATAATTTTTAAATTATTGATCATTTTTAATTGACTAGTCAGTAAATCTTTTGGCACTTTAACTAAAAGTAATTTATCCACAGTATTTTGATAGAGGGCTTGATGGTCGGCTATTTTTTGGGCTTCTAATTGGTCTTGATTGTCCAAGGCTCGAACCATTATTTGGACGTCGTTTTCTTCTAATTGACCAAGTGGTTTGAGGATTTCAGCGATACTTAAACCATATTGATATATCGTCGTCGTGGCATTATCACGGGTGATTTTTAGATCTTTAATTGTTAAGCGTCTGGGTAGACTATTAGAATTAAATTCCGCTAAAGTACTAGTGCCGGCTAAAATATCACCAACAAAAGAGCGGATTTTTTGATCTTGTTTTAATAATTGAGTTTGAGTTTGTTTTTGTTTGCTCGCTTGTTCGGTTTTGTCAGACTGACCAATTTGCCATAAATAAATTAGTCCGATTAACACCAAAATTCCCAAGCCCCAGAGGAGTTTCTTTTTCATTAGTAAGTAAATTATAACATTGATCTAGTTTATTTTAGCTATTATTTAGTGGATAAATCTAGTTAGTTTGTTAGTATTAAGATAAATGAAAATAATTTTTTCTTTTTTTATTACCACTCTTTTGTTGGGGCCCCAAATCCTTTTGGCTCAAAGCAGTTTAGCCACCCCAGTAAATAATCTTAGTACCCCTAGTTTTGATCAAAAAGCCTGGATCGATTTCATTCGTAATTTTTATTACCCGCGAGTCTCTCGCACGATGTTTATTGAGCAGATTAGTCCTAGTTTTGGCTCAAGTGGAACAGTGGTGACGATTTCTGGTCGCGGTTTTAACAAAACCGCTAATCGGGTTTATACTGGCTACGGATTGATTGAGGGAGTGCCGTCTTGGGATGGTAAGCATTTGATTTTTAAAATCAATTTTTTGAGCGGAGCAATGGGAAATGCTATGATTAATGCTAAATCTAATGAAAATTCTAAAGTTAAGGCAATGAGAATCCCTCTCTGGCTTTATGTTGAAAATGAGACCGGAATTAGTAATAATAGGATTTTTTGGTTTCAATTTGACCCTTTTAAATCATGATTTTTCATAAAAAAACCTTTTTAATGAAGTTTATTTTGGGAATTTTGATTTTTTCTCAAGTAGCAGTTCCATTGGTGGCTAGGGCGGTGGGGACGATTCCTTTTGGGGGAATAGTGACCGGGGTGATCCCCTGTCTCTGTAGTGGTAATTTTCTGATTATTCAAAAGCCGGTAGCGGGGCCAGCGATGCTGATGTATCAACCGGGAGTGAGTCGCTTATATCAATATGGTCAAATTTTAGTTCCGGGAACGCAAATTTTAGGTAATGCCTCCGTGCCAGTTCCCTGTGTTGAGTTGATTGTTATTTTTTGTGTCCCAATTTATACCGCTCCCTTGATTACAATGGTGGGGACTTCTGGAATTGCTGGAGCGATTCCTAATTTTGGTGGCCCGAATGGATCAGCTAATCCTAATTCTAGTGGCGCTCCGCCTGGGCCTAATACCCCTTCTCCGACTGGTTCAACAACTAATAATCCTTGTAGTACTAATCAAAGTCAATCAAGCGCTGGTTATATTACCGCCAATGAAGGTTGGAGAAATAATGTTTATGTTGATAGTCGAGGTAATCCGACTGTCGGGATTGGACATTTAATTAGAGCCGGTGAATCAATTCCAAGCGGTTACCTGACAGATACTCAAGTGAGAAATTATTTTAATCAGGATTATAGTCGAGCCGTCAATGATGCCCGAGGGGCGGCTGATCGTCATAATGTTGATTTTGATAGTTTAAGCCCGGCTCGACAGACGGTTTTAGTGGATATGGCTTTCAATATGGGGACTAACCCGAATGGCCTAACTCAAGGTCAACAAGGTCTCGATGGTTTTAATCGCATGTGGTCAGGGATTGAAGCGGGAGATTGGCAGAGAGCGGGGCAGGAAGTTCAGGGGTCGGGTTATTATGGCCCACGGGCTGATCGCAATGCTCAGATTATGGCTACTGATGATCAAAGTCTCATTAATCAACAAATCAATCGTGACCCTCGCTCGGCTAGTATTTGCCCAATTTAATTTTTGAATTTAAGTTGATCACCGATTTTTAAATGTTGCTGTTGGGCTAATCCCGCATTAACTTCCAAAACATATTGAACAGCTTGCTGACTAGAAAAAGTTTGAGGATAAGTGTCGGGATTTAAATTAGGGCTAATGGCTACAATTTTTCGATTGGCATCAAGCCAAATTAAATCCAGAGGGAATTTCATCTCTTTCATCCAAAATTTAGGTTGACCGGGATTAGCAAAAACAAAAAGTAAGCCCGCTTGGGCTGGTAGATTAGCTTGACCAGAGAGACCTCGTTTTTGCTCGGCTTTTGTTTTAGCGATTTTGACTAGTAATTTAGTTTGGCCAATCGTGATAGGGGTTTGATAAGGACTTAAATTTTTCTTGATTGAAAAAATAAAACTATCAGCCTGACGACCAAAACCAAGAATCACTAAAACCAAAAGGCCAAGCGCAAAAATATGTTTGGGAGCGGACATGGTTAGATTTTAAGTAATTTTAACCAATCAGCAAGGGATAAATCTTCGGCTCGAACTTGTTCATCAAAACCTAAAGCGCTCAATTGACCGGATTTAAGTTTGAGATTATTTTTTAATAATTTTCGTTTTTGATTAAAACCTTGACGAAGGAGTCCAAAAAATTTTGCTTCCATTTTTTGGTTAATAAAATTATGGCGGGAAATTTTATCAATTAATAAAATGGCGGAATCGACTTTAGGGATCGGCCGAAAAGAACCAGCCGGAATAGTTTTTATATAATGAGCTTCTCCATAAGCTTTGACTGATAAAGAGAGGAGGCTCTCTTTTTTGGTTCTAGCAATTCGTTCGGCGACTTCTTTTTGTAACATCAAGACCATTAATTGAGGCTGAGATTTAATTTCTAGAAAGTGCCGAATAATTTTACCAGTTAGATAGTAGGGAATGTTGGCGATTAGTTTATAGGCTTGTAAGTTTTTAAATTTGTAAGTTAAAACATCTTTGTTAATTAAAGTTAATTTTCCAGACGCGATTTCAGCAGAAAAATTTTCTGCTAGGTTGGGAATTAAGTCAGCATCTTTTTCGATCGCTAAAACTCTAGCGCCGGTTGCGAGTAAAGCCTTGGTTAGAATGCCTTGACCGGGACCAATTTCTAAAATTAAATCACCAGCTTTAACTTGCCCGCTGGCCACGATTTTAGTAATAGCGCTTTCTGAAATAAGCCAATTTTGACCTAAAGACTTTTTTGCTTTCATTTGGGAAATATAACCTGTTTTAAGTTAAGTTGCCAATTTCTCCATATGTCTGACTTATGTTTTACATAAGTCAGACATATGGAGAGGTTTAAAAATCGATCGTTTGTTCTCTTAAACCCGTCTCCGTCTCCAAGAGGGAGTCATCAATATCAAAAATAAATTCGGAGGGAATATTGACTTGGCGATTACCATAAATCATTCTGGTTTGAGCGTAAGACAGAAATAATTTTTCTCGGGCTCGAGTGAGGGCGACATAAAATAAACGTCGCTCTTCTTCTTGATCACGATCAGCTTCTCCAAAACCACTATGAGGAAAAAGATCTTGTTCCAAACCGACCACAAAAACATAATCAAATTCTAAACCTTTGGCGGCATGAACGGTCATTAATTTAGCTCCCTCTTTTTTTTCATTTAAAGAATCTTGATCGGTAGTGAGAGACATTTCAGTTACTAAATCAAGCACCCCCTCTCCGATTGGTCGCTCATCATACTTGGTGGCCAGCGTTACCAATTCTCTAATATTTTCTAAACGTTCGGTCCCTTCTTCGCCACTGGTTTTTAATTCTTGATCTAAACTACTTCGTTCCAAAATAAATTTAATTACCTCGGAACATTTTTTTGTTTCTACGGTAGTTTTGATTTCGGACATTAAGTGATGAAAATTAGTGATTTTTTCTTGCATTTTATTGGGTAGAGAATCAGTTTGGCCGGCTAGAATTTTTGCTAAAGTCACTTTACCAATTCCTCGAGGAGGAATATTAATTATTCGTTTGAGACTTTCTAGGTCGTTAGGATTTAAAGCGATCCGAATAAAAGCTAAAATATCTTTGATCTCTTTTCGTTCAAAAAAACGAATACCTAAAACTTGGTAAGGCACATCGGCTCGCAAAAAAGCTTCTTCGAGGACTCGGGATTGGAAATTTGCTCGGTATAAAACAGCCATGGCGCTGGCGGGGACACCTTCAGCCATTAATTGAGAGGTTTTATTAGCCACAAATTCGGCTTCAGCATTTTCGTCCAAACTAGCCAAGAGACTAATTTTCTGACCAGTTTTATTTTTGGTAAAGAGAGTTTTATCGTGGCGCTGTTTGTTTTTACTAATAACCGCATTAGCGGCACTGAGAATTGTTTGAGTCGAACGATAGTTTTCTTCTAATAGCACTAGTTTGGCTTCAGTATAGTCACGCTGAAAATGAAGTAAATTAGTAAAATCTGCTCCCCGCCAACCATAAATTGATTGATCCATATCTCCGACGACACAAATATTCTTTGCTGGTCCGACTAATAATTCTGATAATTCATATTGGATTTGATTAGTATCTTGGTATTCGTCGATATGAATAAATTGCCAGCGCGACTGATATTGGGCTCTAAGCTCAGGGTGATTTTTTAATAATTGAACAGTTTTTAGTAATAAATCATCAAAATCCAAAGCCTGTTCTTTGGTTAAAATTTCTTCATAATTTTTCCAAATAGACGCTAAAATTTTTCCATAATACTCTTTAGCTTCAGAAGCATATTGCGAATAAGACAAACCATTCCCCTTTTGACGGGAAATACCATTTAACATTTTTCGAGCTTCAAATTGTTTTTCATCCACTCCGGCCAGCTTCATTGCTTCTTTGATTTTACTTAGAGATTCGTTGCGATCTAAAATTGAAAAATGTTTAGCTAAACCAATAGCACTACCGGCTTGGCGCAGGATATAAACTCCTAAAGAATGAAAGGTGCTTAAAAATGGTAAATTATCCGTCGCGGGTTTAAAACCATGAACTTGGTTTTTATGTTTGGGGGCTAATAATTCTCGAACTCGATCTCTCATTTCGGCCGCCGCCTTATTGGTAAAAGTAATGGCGAGAATTGATTCGGGGGCAACTCCATTTTCAATTAAATGTAAGATTCGATAAGTAATGGTTCTGGTTTTACCCGCTCCGGCTCCAGCTACAACTAAAAGCGGTCCGTCACGATGGAGGACCGCTGTCTGCTGAGCTTGGTTGAGTTGCTTTAAATAATCAGACACACTGGTTAATTTATTGATTTTCTAGTTGAGCTTTAAGTTCTTGTAAGCGTTTATTTAAGAGTTCATTTTTTTGAATTTCTTCTCCCATATTTAACATCGTATCTCCTCTGGTAAAAGCTTCACGATATTTTTTAAGAGATTCTTCTAAGTGTTTAATTTCCGTGTCAATATCTTTAAAGTCAATCTGCCCGTCTGAATGTTCCACTCGTTCAATATCAGCTACTCCTAAATTAAAAAGTTTAAAATTTAAATGTTCTTTTGTGGGTTGGACCTCACCCTTTCGAATCCGCTGAGTCGTGATCTCGCCATTTTCTAAGTCAATTTTTTCAATTACTCGTCTGGTCCCCTGTTTATTAATGACCGTGTCCCCCTCTCTAAGATTAAAATGTTCTAATTCCGGAGATAAAGGCTGGTGATCATCTTCGATAATTTGAGTTTGAAAATTTTCTAGAGCCATAATTTTGATGTTTTAATTGATAATTAGCTAATTAATTATAACAAAAAACTCTTCTTTAAACAAAGCAATTGTTTTACCTAGTTAATTCCCTTATAATATAGGCAATTACTTATTTAATCTAACATTTTATGTCTGAACAAATTAGTCCCCTTAATTTAGAAACTGAAATTGCTGAATTATCTAAACAAATTGAGTCTAAGCGTCGACTTTTGGAGGCGGAACAGGGAGTTTTAGTGGAAGATCGAGAATTAGTATCGGCCGTGCTTAAAGAAGAACTATTTCCTAGCCAAATTTCTGCTTCAACGACAAAAACTAATCCTAATGATGATTCTGCTTCGGCTGATTACCTAGATTCGCTTGATGAGGAAACGGTTGAATCAGCCAATGCCCTACTTAGTCGAATTCCAGAATTTGGTTT
This sequence comes from Candidatus Vogelbacteria bacterium CG22_combo_CG10-13_8_21_14_all_37_9, assembly GCA_002772495.1. Lineage (GTDB taxonomy): Bacteria > Patescibacteriota > Minisyncoccia > Phycocordibacterales > XYD1-FULL-46-19 > 21-14-all-37-9. The sequence goes on from PCSX01000038.1 coordinate 7,526, forward strand.
TCGAAAGACGGTGGCTTTGGCGGCAAAAATGGGCCCTTATAATTTGGATATTTTTCACGATGTTTTGACTACTCGTTTGTATGACGAATTAAAAACTAGGGGTTATTTAAAATAATTTATGGCTAGTCTTTACTCTTCGGCTATTTTATTCGGTATCCTCTGCACCTTATCGGCCTTAGGGGCGATTTTATATGTTCGTCGCAAAACTCAATTTGCTTCTCTTGATTACCGAGTCCTTCAAATTCAAATTCCTCGTCTGGAAACTGCTAAAACCGAAGATTTTATTCAAGAAATTAATCTGTCTGAACAACTAATTAATATTTTGACCGCTCTTGGCCGACCAATCGTGTTTGAAGTGGCCGTTCGTCATGATAGCGAAGCGATTGAGTTTTTTTTGGGCATTCCTCGTTCGGCGTTTGATTTAGTGACCCGTCAAATTCACGGTTTATTTCCCGGGGCTTTAATCAAAGAAATTAATGACTATAATATTTTTTATCCTAGTGGTAGTCACGCCGAGGCTTATCTTAGTTTAAACAAATCTTATCTTTTACCTATTAATACCTATCGTGAAGCCAATGTGGATACTTTTGCGCCCATTTTGAGTACTTTATCTAAAATTAAACAACTCGATGAAGGGGCTTCTCTCCAGTTTATTATTAAACCGACTGGTTCTATCATTCACAAACAAATTACTGGAGTTTTGTCAGATTTAAAACAGGGAAAAAGTTTTCGTGAAGTGTCTAATAAAAATTCTTTCAAATTAGATGGTTTAGAAACTTTGCTTTTTCCTAAAACTAAAGATAAAACCGAAGTTAAAGAAAAAAATATTGATGAAGAAGCGATTAAAGCGGTCCAGTTAAAAATTGCTAAACCACTTTATTATACCAATGTTCGGATTATTACCGCTTCTCGAGAAAATGATCGAGCCGACGATCTCCTTCTGTCGATTAGTAATGCTTTTGCTAGTTTCTCTGCTCCTCATCGTAATAATTTTAAAGTCCGAAAAATTAATCGCCCGACTCAAGCCAAGCGTTTGATTTTTGATTATATTTTTCGGGAGTTTTCAGACCATGAAGAGATGATTTTAAATGCCGAAGAATTAGCGAGCTTGTTTCATTTCCCAATTTCGGCTTCGGATATTCCACGAGTCGCTTGGTCTAAAACCAAAGAAGCGCCCGCTCTGGCTAATCTAGTTTCTAGTGGTGGAGTTGTCTTGGGGACTAATGTTTTTCGTCAAGAAGAGAAAGAAGTTCATCTTGGTGATGATGATCGTCGGCGTCATTTATATTTAATTGGTCAAACTGGTACTGGTAAATCAACCCTGCTACTCAATTTGGCGCTCCAAGATATCAAAGCTGGCCGAGGACTTTGTCTGATCGATCCTCATGGTGATTTGGTCAATAAAATTTTATCTTTTATTTCACCAGAGCGAGCTGATGACGTGATTGTCTTTGACCCAGGTGATTTAGCTCGACCCTTGGGTTTGAATATGCTGGAGTATGATTTAACTAAACCGGAAGAGAAAACTTTCATTGTTAATGAAATGCAGTCAATTTTCAATCAACTGTTTAGTAAGGAAACCATGGGTCCAATGTTTGAAAAATATATGCGTAATGCCCTCTTGCTTCTAATGGAAGACGCTAAAACTGAGCCGGCCACTTTGATGGAAATGCCCAGAATTTTTTCCGATGCTGAATTTCGAACTCGTAAATTAGCTCGGATTACTAATCCCACCGTAATTGATTTTTGGACTAAAGAAGCCCCAAAAACCACTGGTGAATCTGGCCTGGCTAATATGGGTCCTTACATTACGTCCAAATTTGATAATTTTATTTCTAACGACTACTTGCGACCAATTATTGGTCAAACTAAATCTGCTTTTAATTTTCGGACGGTCATGGATGACGGGAAAATTTTATTGGTCAATTTATCTAAGGGTAAAATTGGCGATCTCAACTCTAGTTTACTGGGGATGATTATTACTGGTCGGATTTTACTGGCGGCTTTAGCTCGAGAAAATATCGCTGAAAAAGACCGACGAGATTTTTATCTTTATATTGATGAATTCCAAAATTATACCACTGACTCGATTGCGACCATTTTATCGGAAGCTCGCAAGTATCGTCTATCACTCACGGTTGCCCATCAATTTATTTCTCAATTGAAAGATAATATTCGAGAAGCTATTTTTGGTAACGTTGGTAATTTAATTAGTTTTCGAGTTGGGACCACTGATACGGAAGTTTTAGCCAAGCACTTTACTCCCACTTTTAGTGAAAAAGATTTAACCGAACTAGAAAACTTAAGTGCGGCCGCTAAAATTTTAGTCCATGGTGAGCCAGCGACTCCTTTTAGTTTGCGTTTTCATTGGCCGACTGGTGGTTCAGAGCTTCGAGCAGAAAAATTAAAAGAATTATCCCGTCTGTCTTATGGTCAGGACTTAGCCGAAATTGAACAGGCGATTTTAAAGCGTTTACGAGACTAATTGTCAGGGTGGTTGCCCTTTTTAAAAGCTTAGTTATACTTAAATAATCAGGTTGGTAAAGCTCAGTTTGGGCGTTTGGGCCGTTTTTGCTCCTTAAGAGCCTAATATTTAACTTATTTTATCTACCCTCCAAATTCTTGGTTCTCTGTTACGTTTAATCCGGAATCAAGTATATATTAGATCTAGATTTAGTCGCCGACTCCTCCTGTCCGGTCTATTTGTTTTAACTTTATTTTTTATGGCTCGAGGGGTGGAAGCTAGTATTTTTTCTAAATTAAGTGCTTGGTTGGTTGGTGAAAGTCTGGCTAATAATGATTTACCTATAGCCATTAATTCTCAAACGATGCCTCTCTTAGAAGCAGCGGCTAATTTCGATCCTCGACCAAGCAAAGAGTCTGATAGTTCGGCTCTTGTTGGAGGAACAGCTATTTTATCAGAAGCTGGTCCGATGGGAACGGTGGCGGATATTAAAGATTACCAAGGGAAAGATCGAATTGCTGTTTATGTGGTTCGTCCGGGAGATAGTTTGAAAGCGATTGCCAAAATGTTTTCTGTCGAATCTAATACGATTTTATGGGCTAATGACTTGAGTAATAAGTATGTTCCCAAAGAGGGTGATGTTTTAGTTATTTTACCGGTTGATGGTTTGATCCATACTGTTTTGAAAGGTGAAACAGTTAAAGGTTTGGCCAATAAATATCATGGTAATGCGGAAGAAATTATTGCTTATAACGATTTAAATACAGATGGGACTCTATTGGTTGGAGATAGAATTGTTATTCCTGGTGGTCAAATCGCCTCCCCTTCAGCCGGTAAAGCGCCGGTGACTAATAGTTATTTAAGTCGTTATACTGGTCCTGATTATTCTGGTTATTTCTTGCGACCGATTGTAGGGGGACGAAAAACCCAGGGTCTTCATGGTCGAAACGGAGTTGATCTAGCGGCACCAAGTGGAACAGCTGTTTACGCTTCCGCTTCGGGTAAGGTAATTTTAGCTAGAGCTGATGGATGGAATGGTGGTTATGGTGAATATATTGTTATCCAACATCCCAATGGCACGGAGACTCTTTATTCTCATTTAAGTAAAGTCTCGGTTTCTCGAGGTGAAAAAGTAGAACGGGGTCAAAGAATCGGTTCAGTCGGTTCGACTGGTCGTTCGACTGGGCCTCATCTTCATCTTGAGATTCACGGAGCGACTAACCCTTTTTAAAAATTAAAAATTAAAAATTAAAAATCTATTAGAGTCTGCGTCCAGTCCGCGTAAGTCTGCGCTAGGAGAAGATTCGGCGGGGTCGATATTGGAGCGCTTCTAGAAGGTGCTCTTTTTTTATTTTTTCAGACTTATCTAAATCAGCGATCGTTCGGGCAATTTTAATTACTCGATGATAAGCTCGAGCGGATAAAGCTAGACGAGTAGCAGACATTTCTAATAATTTCAGAGTTTCTTCATCTAAGGGCGCTAATTTTTTTAATTCTCGAGGGCCCATTTCACTATTAACTTTTAAATCTAAACCAGCTTGATTAAAACGCTTAAGCTGTTTTTTCCGAGCGGTTACTACTCGAGTTCGGACTTGATCAGAACTTTCCCCCTCCCCACTTTGTCTCAAAGTTTTGGGGTCGAGGGTGGGAACTTCTAACCATAAATCAATTCGGTCAATAATTGGACCAGAAATTTTACGTTCGTATTTAAAAATTTGGGAACTGGAACAAATACATTCTCGAACCATTGAACCACGATAACCGCAAGGGCAAGGATTGAGAGTGGCGACGAGAATAAAATTAGCCGGAAAAAGCATCGAGCCTCGTGAGCGAGTGATACTAACCACTCGATCTTCGAGCGGTTGACGGAGAGCTTCGATACTTCGTTTATCAAATTCTGGAAATTCATCTAAGAACAGCACCCCGTGATGAGCTAAAGTAATTTCTCCCGGAGTAGGCCAAGTCCCACCCCCAATTAAAGAAATATGAGAAGAGCTGTGGTGAGGATTACGAATGGGTGGACTGGTCACTAAGTCTTCAGACCCAATTAAACCTTTGGCTGAGTGAATACCAGTGACTTCTAAAATTTCTTCAAAAGATAAGGGTGGTAAAATACTAGCCAGTGCTTTTCCGAGCATGGTCTTGCCAGTCCCGGGTGGGCCATACATGGCGATATTGTGTCCGCCAGCGGCGGCAATTTCTAAACCCCGTTTAGCATTAGTTTGACTAGCAATTTCTGAAAAATCAAAATTTGATTTTGGGTGCCAGGTAGTGGATTCTATTTTGGTTTCTGGTTGAATTTTAATTCGTTTACTGTCGTTTAAATTTAGAGCACCTGATTGATTTTGTTGGGGGTTTAGATGTTGGACCAGTTCACTTAAATTATTGACTGGGAAGATTTTTAAACCACTAATCAGGGCCGCTTCGCGGGCATTTTTGCTAGGTAAATAAATTTCTTTAAAACCAGCTAGTTTAGCCGCTCGGGCAATTAAAAGTGTTCCTCGAATATTGCGTAGGCCACCATCTAAAGCTAATTCCCCTAAAAATAATTTTTCTTCAGGAGAAAAATGTAACTCATTTTGAGCTGACAAGGTGGCGATAGCAATCCCTAAATCAAAAACTGTTCCTTCTTTTTTGAGATTAGCTGGCGCCAGAGAGATAATCACTTTTTTGTTCCCTTTTTGAGGTGAACGAAAACCACTATTTTTAATGGCCGCTGAGATTCGATCTTTAGCTTCGGTGACGGCTTTATCTCCCAGACCAACGATCGAGAAAGAATGTAATCCTTTTGAGATATCAGCTTCGACAATCACAAAATCCGCTCGTAGTCCAGACACTTGAGCGGAATAAGCTTTAGCCAACATGACTTTAACTTTTAATTTTGATCTAAATGTTTTTTGCAGGTCTGGGCAGCCGGGTTGGCTTCAAGACGATCTGCTTCAATCGGCTCCTGATCGACTTGACAGAGGCCGTAGCTCCCCGCTTCAATTTTAGTCAAGGCGAGGTTAATATTGGTCAGTCTTTCTTCTAGAGATAATTCGGTTTCTTTTCGTTCATCTTGTTCTTCAAAGCGATCAGCCACTTCATCTCGAAAACTGATTTCGGAAGTGTCGCTAGGTTGAGCATTCCAGTCGGAGGCTTTACTAGGGTCACGTTGGCCCAGCTCGTTTAATTCTGCTTCTAAACGAACTTTTTCGGCCTCTAAACGAGTTTTAAAATATTGAATATCTAAAGTCATATTTTGATGATAACACAAGTAAAGCTTAATTGGCTACTCCTAGATTATTGTCCCGGTCGGGGGGTATTAAAATTATTAATTAAACGACTTAAAGAAGCTTCATTTTGAGTCACTACCAGAGTTTTCTGATCTAGGAAACTATAAATGGCAATTGTTTGATTTAGTTTATTTTTAACCGCTCGAGCATCTTTATTTTTGACAACTTCGTCAATAATTTGAGCTTGGGTCAGATCGATGCTAAAGGTAGTGTCCAGTAAAAAGGGTCCTAACAAACTATCGAGGAAGCTAGTTTCTTGAGACAAGATGGTGGACTTGCTGTATTCCCAGTCGTTGATACTGAAAACCCAAAATAAATTCTGATCTGTCCCTCGATAAATACCAATCATAAATTTGTTATCGAAATGACGGTTAATTTCTTCGGTTAAATTAATTTTACTAGCGCTTAAAAATTCAGCTAAACCAACTGTGACGATACTTGGATTTTTTGAGTCTGAACTTAAAATTTTAGTCGGATAAATATTTAATAGAGAATCTTCCGCACTTGCCAGTTTTCGCAATTGACTAATGGTATTAATAATTTCTAAGGCTGATTTATTTTCAATCGCTAAGGCTTGATTTTCATCAGCAAAAATTAAGGGATTAATTATTAGTGAGCTTGAATTAGAATTAGGATTTTGATTTTTATAAATAATGAAACCAATGGCTCCTAAACTAAGGACACAAATAATTAGAGCACTAAAAATTAAACCATTGAAACGACGCGGAGCTTGATTTGGTCTAGCCACAAAAGGGTCGGTTTTTAATTCGCGGTCTTTTTCCATCAAACTAATTTTAGTGGCCGATAAATTTTCGGTCTTTACCGATCGAGCTAAATCAGTTTTAAGAGTTCGTAAGGGAGCTAATTTTTGATTATTATCTTGTCGCAAGCGTTCGATTATATTTTGTTTGGACTCAAATTCGGCTTGACGGGTTTTTTCTAAATTTCGCCGTTCTTCTTCTCTGGTTTGCTGTGCGAGAGCTTCAGAGGCTTTTCGTTTGGCCAGGTTTTCTTTTTCATTGATTAAATCTTCAGCTAACTTTTTTTTGGTTGCCTCTCGTTCGAGAGCATATTTTTCCTGGGCCTCTCTCTTTTGGCGCTGTTCTGGTTTCTCCATTGCCATCATCGCCTCTCGTCTTTTTTTAATTAAGGTTTCAGTTTGGGTAACTAATTTTGCCTCATAAGCTTCACCGCCCATCGCTTTCCGAGCGGCGGCACGCTTGGCATTTAAGTCTTGAGATTCGGCCATAAAATTTAAATTAAACTTTGCTTCAGTTTCTCCATTTTTTGGAGGACCCCTTCTTCTTCATCGAGTAATTTTTGATAAGCGTTAGTGTTGTCTTTAATCTGATCTTCTATTTTAAATAGTCGATCTTGATAAATCCATTTTTCTTTTTCGACGGCTTGACGAGCCGTCTCAATCGCTTGGCGTTTCTTTTCAATCGCTTCTTTGTCGCGAGCGGAGACAGTGGCTTTTTCTTGTTCTTCTAAAGTTGTCTCTTCTTGTTCTAATTTACTTTCCTTATCGATAATGGGATTAATTAGATTTTTAATTGCTCCCCGATCAGTATCCAATCCAATCCAAGCTAGTTCTAAGACTTCTTTGTTTTTATTAATTTCCGCTAATTGTTTTTTAAGTTCAGCTTCTTGATTTTTTGTTTCTAAAGTTTTTTCGTGTTGTTCTCGTCTGGCTGTTCGCTCTGGTCCTTCCATGGCTAATTTGGCTAAGCGAATTTTTTCATCAACTTCTGATTCACTAGGAATTGGGGTGGATGGAGTTTCATTTTTAGGAGTGATCACCACTGGTTCGGGGTTTGTTCCAGAGGTGCCTGATGAAACATTAAGAGACGAATCAGATGTTAATTTCTGACTTGAATTAGTCTCACTTAAATTTTGATCAGTCGCCTGATTATTTTGATTTGTTATATTATTATCTTCCATATCTTTAATTATAATCACCAGAAAAAAATTCGCCAGTCCGCGAATTTTTTTCTGGTGATTTTTTAATGACTATCACTAGTTGGTGGGGTTGTCTCAGGGTGACTAGATCCTTGATTGAGAGGTGGTTTATGATTCGTATTTACTCCCGCTGGAGTTGGATTTAAACCTTTACGACTAGCAAAATCTGGATCAACCGCTTTGATTGATAAATTAATTCGACCGCGCTCATCGACTTCTTTGATGACGACGGGAACAATTTCTCCTGTAGCGACAACGTCAGAAACTTTAGCCACGTGAAAAGGGGCTAGTTCAGAAATGTGAACTAAACCTTCGGTGTCATGGCCAATTTTAACAAAAGCGCCGAAATCCATTAGACGTGTAACTTCACCTTGAAATTTATCACCAGCTTTATAAACTCGACAAATATCTTCAATACTGGTTTTGGCTTTTTCCGCGCCAGCTGTTTGGCCCGTAATATAAATAGTGCCGTCATCTTCAATTTCAATTTGGGCGCCAGTGTCGGCCACTAATTTTTGAATATTTTTTCCACCCGGTCCAATGATTGCTCCAATCTTGTCGGTTGGAATTTGAAGTTTAATTATTTTAGGCGCGGAGCTTGAAATTTCAGTTCGAGGAACCTTAATCGCTTCAGCCATTTTTTGCAAAATTTGTAAGCGAGCTTGTTTAGCTTGTTCCAGAGCTTCGACTAAAATCGGAATGGGAATACCGCCAATTTTTATATCTAATT
>PCSX01000038.1:16033-22870 GCA_002772495.1 Candidatus Vogelbacteria bacterium CG22_combo_CG10-13_8_21_14_all_37_9
GTTAAAATTTTATAGTCACCTTGTTCACCTAAAAGTAAACCCATCGCAATCCCGGCGACTGGGGCGGTAATCGGGACTCCGCCATCCATCAGGGCTAAAGTACTAGCACAAACGGAAGCCATTGAACTAGAACCATTGGAAGCTAGGACTTCGGACACTAAGCGAATAGTGTAAGGAAAAATTTCTCGAGCGGGAATTACTCCGCGTAAAGATTTTTCCGCTAAAGCGCCGTGTCCAATCGAGCGTCGGTTCATCCCCCCCATTCGGCCAGTCTCGCCGACTGAAAAACGGGGAAAATTATAATGATGCATGAAATATTTTTTTTCTTGAATTTCCATCCCTTCAATAATTTGCGAATCATTTGGTCCGCCTAAAGTTAAAACCGTCAAGACGTGAGTCCCACCTCGATAAAAAATTCCGGAGCCGTGAATGATTGGTGAAAGTTCTCCGGCTTGAGTGTAGAGTGATCGAACTTCGGTCAGGGCTCGACCATCGGCTCGTTTATTTTCTTCTAAACCTTTTTGATGAACTAAATCATTCACCGCTGATTCAAATAAAGTAATGAGTAAGGCACTGCTGGTATCTGGAAATTGTTCTTTCATTTTTTTAACCCAAGCATCGCGAATTTCGTAAGCGGCCTTCGCGGTATCGGCTCCTCCGAAAACCACCGCTTCTAATTGGGGTCTCATTTCTTGATCAAACAAAGTTTTTATTTCTGGATTGAGACTTGGTTTTTCAATCACTAATTTTGTTTTAGCTTGTTCCTTAATAACCTCTTTTTGCCAAGTTTGAATTTGTTCAATCGTGATCGAAGCTTGTTTGAAAGCTTCAGCTAATTTAGCTTCAGCAATTTCTTTCGCTTCCGATTCGATCATATTAATTTTTTCTTCTTGACCACAAACTAAGAGATCTAAAAAAGCCTCCTGACGTTTTTCATAACTAGGATTGATTGAAAAGTCCGAATCAGTTTCTGAAGCTAGACCAATCCGAACCGCTGACGCTGGTCCGTTCCAAGGAATATTTGAAGTGCCTAAAGCTAGAGAGGCGGCAATCACCGCTACCGTATCGGGATCATTTTTAGCATCAATGGATAAAACTGTTAGCACGACTTGGATTTCATTCCGAATATAATCATCAAACAGTGGTCTGATAGTGCGATCGACAATTCGGCCAGAAAGCACTGCTTCATCACTTGGTTTACCTTCTCGTTTTTGAAATCGAGAACCAAGAATTTTTCCGGTGGCATAAAATTTTTCTTCGTATTCAACTGTCAGTGGAAAATAATCGATATCATCTCGTTGGCCCGCCGACATCACCACAGTGGCTAAAACTAGAGTTTGTCCTAAACGGACTAAGACCGAACCATTAGTCTGGTCGGTTAAATCAGAAAAAGTAGCGCTTAATTTTTCACCAGCTAAATCCAAACTATATTCTTTTTTTTGCATTATTTTAGGCTGGTGGGAAGATTCTAGATTTGAAAGTCAAAACTTTCAAAACTATCTATCTTCACGCCAGCAACTTAGATGATTAATAAGTTGAAATTAACACAAAAAACTCTTAAAAACAAACAAAGCCGGAGGGGCCTACGCAATAAATAAGGCGTGGTTCCCCTTCCGGCTTTAGATCAAGTAGTCCCTACGATGTAGGGACCGGAGGATTTCCCTGCGGATTTTCTCCTTTGCTCGATCTTTTTGAGAGTGGAGATATTCTCGTATCAGCATGATCGAGATCACCCCAGCTCCCAAAATCGAGACTATGTTTATCGGACTCATTTTAAGCCCTCCTCTATCTTTAATAATAGCATTAAAGCACCTAAAAGTCAAATTAAAACGTGGCTAACTATTTTTTATGACCAACATTAGCTCCAATCAAGTATTTTTTAGGATTTTCACAGAGGTCGATGAAATCGTCGGCAACTTCTCGTAATTTACCAGAAGTACTTTTACCGAAAGAAATAATTTCTACTTGCACCCCCATATTTTCTTGGAGATATTGAACGAGGGGGATAAAATCGCCATCACCGGACACAATCACCACCGCATCAAGTTTGGGGGCTAATTTAATCGTATCGACAGCTAGACCGACATCCCAGTCGGCTTTTTTGGCTCCGCCCATAAAGATCTGAAGCTCTTTGGTTTTAATTTCAATTCCAATTTTACCCAAAGCTTCAAAAAACGGTTTTTCTTCCCCACTTTCCGTGGTGACGAGGTAAGCAAGAGCTCGAATTAAACTGCGACCAGCGACCGCGTCTTTCATAATGGCACCAAAATTAACCCTGGCGTGATAGAGGTTTTTGGCACTGTGATATAAATTTTGAGTATCAATAAAAACACCCACTCTTTGACTTTTGTGTTTAGTAATCATAAAAAATAGTTAACAATTTTATTAAAAAATTCCTCTTCTGCTTAAACTTTTATTACTAAAAAAATTAGAAATATAATTTTAAAGCCTACTCTCTTATTATCTGTTAATTTAAAGTCTTTAGCAACAGAGCCCCGCCCTATGGAATATAGCAAGCTATTCCATAGGGCGGGGCTGTTGGCATTTAAAGTTTTTTTAAATTTAGGCGACTTTTTTAGCTTCAGCCTTCTTCTTTTTAGTTTCTAAGTATTTAGTGTGAGATCGGCGCTTGGCCACCATTTTTAGCAGACCGCGACGAGAGTGATTATCTTTGCGGTGAGTCTTTAAATGATCGGCTAATTCAGTAATCCGAGCGCTTAAAATGGCAATTTGGACATCTGAAGAGCCAGTATCCTTATCGTGGACTCGACTTTTTTTAATCACGGGTTGTTTTTTGATTGACAGCATAGTGATTTGATATTAGCACGTCAGGCTAAAAAATGCAACCCAGCAGTGAGTTTTGACATTTCTCTAAAGAGGTGCCGGCAAAAAGTCGGCGATGCCAAAACCTACTGCTGGGTGCAACCCAGAAGTGAGTTTTGGTCTCGCTTTTACAAAAACAAACAAAAAACCCGTTTTTCGGCCGGGGTCGGCCGAAAAACGGGGTCTAAACCTCACTTCTTCGTATCCTAATCAGATACGGCAAGACGAGTTTCGGATAAATACTTAAAAGTAGTATCCGAGACCACCACTTTTCTCGAGCGATCAACTGAACGATTAATTCTCGATCAGTGGCCTCTCTAATGGGGCCCACTAGTTCCACCTTTAAGTCCTCTATTCTCTCTTGGCCAAAACGTCTTTTGACGGAGGCCAAGAGTGCCTCCAAGATCTGTCTATATCGCCCGCGCATTCAGTCTCCTTTCTCTTAGCTTAGATCAGCTAACATTTGTCTTGGATCTCTTTTTTTATTAGAGCATAAATCTCTAATTTTTGCAATACTGTTAAACAATTTGTCCCGATTGGCAATATCCTGACCAATCCAAGCGCCAAATTGTTTAATTGAAGCAAACATTTCATCTTTAGTACCTGGTTCACCGACACAAACAGGAATAAAATCTCCTTGTTTCAAAGATTCAACCAGAAATTTTTTTACTCCCTCAACTGATGATTTAATTTGGACAGCTGGTATTTCCGGGTTGTCAATTTTTAAGTCTTTTCCTTGATCGTTGTAGCCATCAATTATTTCTGCTCCAAAAGCTTGAGAATAAGCTTTGACTTGTTCTTGACCAAGAAAGTCTCCCAACGCTTTAGGTATTTTTTCTCCCATAATTCTAAATTTATCATTTTTTGAAACAAAAGTAAAAACTAAACAATGTCGCACAATTTTTGCTATAATACTTCTAACATGGACATCGAACAAGCTAAACGAGAGTTTTTGGAATATCTCGAGATTGAGAAGGGGCGTAGCCTCAAGACGATTGAGAATTACGATCGGTATTTGTGTCGTTTCATTTCTCAGACCGGAGTGAAACGAATTGATAATCTAAACGATGAAACTGTTCGAAACTACCGACTCTGGCTTAATCGGCAAACCAGCTCTAGTGGGGGTAACTTGAAGAAAAACACTCAGAATTATTATTTGATTGCTCTCCGGGTTTTTTTGAAATATTTAGCTAAGCGAGGTTTAAAATCTTTAGCTCCGGACCGGATTGAACTAGCCAAGACTCCGGCTCGAGATTTGGATTTGATTACCGAAGTCGAACTTAACCGGATTTTAGTTGCCCCTAATGGCTCGGAACTTAAAGATTTACGAGATCGAGCCATTTTAGAACTTCTTTTCTCGACCGGTCTGCGGGTGTCAGAACTTTGTTCACTCAATAAAGACTCGATCAATCTCGCCAGAGAAGAATTTAGTATTCGGGGTAAAGGAGAAAAAATTCGCTTAGTTTTTATCTCTCCAGATGCTAAAGCTATCCTTAAAACCTATTTGGCTAAACGTAAAGATATGGATGAGGCTATGTTTGTCAGTTTATCCCCTATTAGTAAAAGCGAAGGCCGACTAAGTCCTCGTAGTATTGAACGTTTAGTTAAATACTATGCTGTCAAAGCCGGAATTTCCAAGAAAGTCACTCCTCACACTATTCGTCACTCTTTTGCGACTGATTTATTGCAGAATGGAGCTGATATTCGTTCGGTCCAAATGATGCTTGGGCATGCCAATGTGGCGACGACCCAGATTTATACTCATGTCACTGATAAACATCTACGTGAAATTCATCAAAAATTTCATCGCAAAAATAGTAATTAAATAAAATGTTTTTTGTCGCAGTAGATAAATAGTTTTTGGAGTTATCCCCTGTTTTGTCTTTTATAACTATTGTCCTTTATAATCTATCGGACTATAATAAATTTAGATTAGATTAGGTCCTTAAAGATTTGGTTTCCATCTAAGACAAATCTTTATAGATTTTGTCGCAACAGTGCAAACTTGGAAACTATAATCACCAGGAAAACTAATTACTGGGTTATCTTGAACTCTCTCTTTTTTTGGGTTACTTGATATTTTAGACTGGTCTAGTCTAAAAAACTAAGTTTCACTTAGAATAGTGTTTTTAAGATTTTAGTTTTTGTTGTCAGTCGCCACTCTGATCGCAAACTAATCCAATTATTAGTAATCCGTCATTTTAAGGGTTTCCGCTTATTATTTTAGGAAACCCTAGTCATTGGGCCAGTTATGTCGCTTTCTATCCCCCTAGATTAGCCATAGCTGGCTTCTTTGTTTGTTCTTTTTGCGTAGGAGTCTCCTTGGTAAAGTCTTTAGACACCGTATTTTTTATGGATTTTTTTGATTTCTACCGCTTCGGTGGCCTCTTTCTTTTCTTTACCGGCCTCCCCTAGTTTTTTAAGTTCTTCAATTGGGAGAGACATTAATTCTAAAGCTCGTTTTTCTAAATATTCATTAGTATTAAGCTCTGGTTGGTCCAAAACTTCTTCCAATAAGGCATGTAAGGTTAGACTGAACTTGGGTCCAGGTGTTTCATATGAAATCTCTATTAATCTTTGACCATCTATCTTAAGCATTTTAACTGAAGTGGGTGAATGCATTGCTTCATCGATCATCGCTTCATATTTACGTAGACGATAAGGTTCTTCCTTTGGTCGTCCCATCCCAATTCGATCACAGATTCTAACTTTGATTAAATCTTGGACTAAATCCTCTCCTACATTAGCAATAATTCGTCGAACCGCTGAAAGAGTAATTTTTTCAGTATCCGAAAAGAACATATGGTTTCTGACTAATTTGGTAACAATTTCAATTGTTTTCACGGGAAACTTAAGATCAGAAAGGATTTTTTTAGCCAACCTCTCCCCAACTACTTCATGGCCATAAAAGGTAAAATCTTGGGTTTCTGGGTTTAAACGTCTAGTTTTAGGTTTACCAATATCGTGTAATAGGGCGGTTAGTCTCACGTGTAACGAAAAGTCTCTATCAGCTGAATGTTGGACAGTCCTAAGGCTATGTTCCCAAACACTATAGATGTGGCTTTTATTTTGTTTCATATTTAAGCCAGCCTCTAATTCCGGGATAATATAAGCTAAAAGTCCAATTTTGGAACACAAAGTTAAACCTTCCGCTGGATTAGGAGACATAATAATCTTTATAAATTCATCTCGAATTCTCTCTTTAGATATCTTGGCTAGTAAATTAGCTTTATTTTGAGCCGCTTGTAGGGTTTTGTCTTCAATCGTAAAACCCAATTCAGTGGCTAATCGGACGGCTCGGAGCAGGCGGAGAGCATCTTCTTGGAAACGTTCATCTGGGTCACCAACGGCTCGGATAATTTTGTCCTTTATGTCCTTTAGGCCATCAAAAGGGTCAGTTAATTCTTCAGACCAAGGGTCATAAGCGAGAGCGTTAATTGTAAAATCTCGTCTCGCTAAATCCTCGGCTAGATTTTGACTAAATTTTAATTCTTGAGGATGGCGAAAATCTTCATAAGCACCTTCGGTTCTAAATGGCGTTACTTCAATGTTTTTTAAAGTAAGATCAGTTTCTTCTTCATTGACTATAGTGACAGTCCCAAATTTATTTTCATAAAAAGTTTTTGGATAGGCTTCAACAATTTCTTCTGGGGTAGCGTTGGTGTTTAAATCCCAGTCACGGGGTTCTCGAGCCATTAATAAGTCTCGAACACAACCACCAACTAAATAAGTCAAAAAACCCTTATCTTGCAAGGTTTTTGCGTTATTTTTGACAGTTATTGGGCTGGCTAATTGAACTTTCATAGCGATAGATTAGATCTTTTTGCTAATATCAGCTGGTTTCACCTGAAACAAATGATTTAGAAAACTTAACTATTTTGATTGAAAGTATTTGAATCTAATTTTAGATTTTAATCCGCCAGCTGGCGGATTAATTTTAAAAAGTGCCCTCGGAGGGATTCGGTCATAGGTCTCACTTCGTCGTCACTCAGTTCGCCCGCGACCCCGACTCAC
>PCSX01000038.1:22932-24187 GCA_002772495.1 Candidatus Vogelbacteria bacterium CG22_combo_CG10-13_8_21_14_all_37_9
TTGTTTCTTTTTGTGCCCTCGGAGGGATTCGAACCCCCAACAACAGTTCCGAAGACTGTTGTGATATCCATTTCACCACGAGGGCATATTAAATCAAAGATCAGCTGAAGGGTTAATAATTGGGACTGTGGGCATGGGGAGACTCGAACTCCCAAGGATCACTCCATACGCTTCTGAAGCGTACGCGTATACCAATTCCGCCACATGCCCTTATATTACCCTACCTTATCGATATACGGTCATTTATCGGCTCATGTTGGCACTGCTCGTGTTTAGGAAACACTCCCAGCACGCTACAATTGGCAAACGATAAAAACAGGCTACGCCATTTTTATCGGCCAATGTTGGCACTGCTCGTGTTTAGGAAACACTCCCAGCACGCTACAATTGGCAAACGATAAAAACAGGCTACGCCATTTTTATCGGCCAATTGTGCGGGTAGGGAGAATCGAACTCCCGTCTCGTCCTTGGCAAGGACGCATTCTACCACTAAACCATACCCGCTTTTTTTAATTGACTGCTGAAAAGTTTAACATGAAACTAATTTTTTTCAAACGAAAAAACCACTATTAAATAATACTAAGACTTAATTTGGCTATGTTTAGATGAATTTTTAAGCAACTAAATTTTAAGGTTTGGAGGCTAAAAGTAATTTTACCTAATAATTTTAATAACCTATTTTATGTCTCAAAAAGCTTAGTTTTTGACCTTGATATAAAAAATGACCATGATCAGTTTTATTTCGCTTTAAATAAGCTTAAAAAGTTTTAATTGGACAAAAATGTGGATAAACCTGTTGGTGGAGTGTATAAGACTAAGCCTTATTTTGAGCCATTTTCTATCGGTTATGTCCTAGAAAATGGCTCAAAATAATGACTTTTTGTCCTTTTTTCTTATTTTGTCTCTATTGCTTAATTGAAATAAAAACTAAGTGTTTCATATGAAACACTTAGTCTAAAATATGGCTATATTTGATCTATAATACCGATATTAATTAGTTTCATGTTAAACATTTGCATAGGGTGACCCTATGCAAATGAGGTGGTAAATTTAAGAAAATTTGCTTATCTAAGTGGGCTTTCCTATAATTTAGAGATGAGCAAAACTGAGAAACAGCTTATTGGAGAAAAGGGGGAGTCTGAGGCTGTAAAATGGCTCCGGCAAAAAGGTTTTTCAGTTTTGGAGCGAAATTATTGGACTAAATGGGGTGAGCTTGATATCGTCACTAAAAAGGGAGCTGAAATAGTGTTTGTAG
>PCSX01000023.1:0-5422 GCA_002772495.1 Candidatus Vogelbacteria bacterium CG22_combo_CG10-13_8_21_14_all_37_9
AATTTAATTTGTGGATCAGAATTTTTCGTTCCACCCCAAAGATGGATTCAGAAAAAGAAATTTCAATATCAACAGAAATATCTCGCCCACGATTAGTCCGACCTTGAGCCCCACCAAAAAAATCACCAAAAATATTACCGAGATCAAATTCAAAACCTTGACCACTATTAGCACCGGCATTTTGGAAATTACTAAAATCAAAATTCCAACCACCCGGTCCGGTGCCAGCACCAGAACTAGTGCCTGAACCAAAAGTATCGTATTGTCGGCGTTTCGTGTCGTCAGACAAAGTTTGATAAGCCTCACTAGCTTCTTTAAATTTAGCTTCATCACCATCCTTTTTATCGGGATGATACTTATGAGCTAATTTATGAAAAGCTTTTTTAATTTCTTCTTTGGGGGCGTTTTTCTCAACGCCAAGGATTTTGTAGTAATCTTTCATGATTTGTACACGATGCGAATAATACGAATGAAATGCTCGAATGTTACGAATAGATACGGATAAATACCGTGTTATTCTAACATTTTCGAGCTTTTTGGCCTACTTGACAAATACATTTTTTTCTCGGCGAAAGTCAGCGTTTTATCTGCGAGTATCAGCGTTATTTAGTCTCCGCGTCTTTAATATTATCTCCCTCACCACCTGTCTCTTTTTTACTACTATCATTAGATTCAGCTTCTGAATTAGTCTGGGTTCCAGCCTCAGGTTGATTAGTCTTGGACTGATTCATCATTTCTTCACCAATTTTTTGCATCGCAGTAGATAATTCTTGATTAGCTGATTCAATAATAGTTTTATCAGTCCCCTCTTTGGCGGTTTTAACTGCGCTAATTTTATCAGTTACAGCTTGTTTAGTTTCCGCACTAACTTTATCTCCACCTTCCCGTAAAGCTTTTTCAGCGGTATAAACTAATTGATCAGCTAAATTTTTAACATCGACTAATTCCCGTTTGATTTTATCTTCTTCAGCATGAAGTTCAGCTTCTTTTTTCATCTTTTCAATATCTTCTTTAGACAAACTGGTTTTAGCTTCAATGCGTACTGATTGTTCTCTACCAGAAGCCTTATCAGTGGCTTTAACCGACAAGATACCATTAGCATCAATATCAAAAGCCACTTCGATTTGAGGCATCCCTCGAGGTGCTGGCGGAATACCATCTAAAATAAAACGACCGAGAGATTTATTGTCTATCACCATTTCTCGTTCCCCTTGGACAATATGAATATCAACCGAAGTTTGATTATCTGAAGCAGTAGAAAAAGTTTGAGATTTGGAGGTTGGAATAGTGGTGTTGCGTTCGATCACTTTAGTGGCCACTCCACCCATCGTTTCAATCCCTAATGATAGAGGCGTAACATCTAACAATAAAACATCTTTAACGTCACCTTGGAAAATTCCAGCTTGAACGGCTGCCCCGATCGCTACCACTTCATCGGGATTAATCGAACGATTTGGTTCTTTACCAAAAAGTTTTTTAACTTCAGCTTGAATTTTAGGCATTCTGGTTTGGCCTCCGACTAAAATAATTTCATCAATATCACCTAATTTATAACCAGAAACCTCAACTGCTCGTTTGGTAATTTCAATTGAGCGCGCAATATATTCATCAGCTAATTCTTCCAATTTAGCGCGGGTTATTTTCATCAATAAGTGACGAGGACCAGAGGCATCAGAACTAATAAAAGGAATATTGATTTCAGATTCGTTGACATTAGATAACTCATGTTTGGCTTTTTCGGAAGCTTCTTTTAAACGTTGAAGAGCTAATTCATCCTTGGCAATATTTAGACCAGATTCTTTTTTGTATTCATCATTAATCCAAGCAATTATTTTTTGATCGATATCTTCACCCCCCATATGAGAGTCACCATCAGTTGATTTGACTTGGATACTCTGTTCACCTTCTTCACCAGTAATTTCCAAAACAGAAACATCAAAAGTTCCTCCACCAAAATCATAAACCACCACCTGTTCGTTTTTCTTTTTATTTAAACCATAAGCTAAAGCAGCGGCAGTCGGTTCGTTGATAATTCGACGCACTTTAAAACCAGCAATTTCACCAGCATCTTTAGTGGCTTTACGTTGGGAATCATCAAAATAAGCTGGAACAGTAATAACGGCTTCTTCAATTTTTTCACCAATTTTTGCTTCAGCATCTTGTTTTAATTTAGCTAAAATCATAGCCGAAACTTCTTCTGGCCGATAACTCTTATCCGCCATTTTTACTTGTACTCCACCATCACTAGAGGTTTCGATCTTAAAAGAGACCAGACCTTTATCTTTTTGAACATTAGGATCATTAAATTTGTGTCCCATCAGACGTTTGACACCCGAGATCGTATTGGCAGGATTGGTGACCGCTTGGCGTTTAGCCAAAAGACCAACTAGACGTTCGCCAGCTTTAGACATGGCGACAATAGAAGGAGTGGTTCGAACACCTTCAGAATTTTCGATAATTTTTGGTTCGCCACCTTCAACGAAAGCCATTGCTGAATTAGTAGTACCCAAATCAATTCCTAGAATTTTTGCCATATTTTTTTAAAAAATTTAAATTAATTAATAATAATTATCTAATTTAATCAACCTGATCTGATTTTCCCACTTTCACTTGGGCGGGCCGAATCACTTTACCATTTAGTATATAACCCTTTTTTAAGACTTCAAGTATCAAACCGGTTTGAATTTCATCAGTCTCGATAAAACCTAGGGCTTCATGTTTTTCGGGATCAAAAGTCTGATTTAGAGGATTAATAGCTTCGAGTTGATACTGCTCAAAAATTTTTTCTAATTGTTGATAAATATATTCAACACCTTTACGCCAATTCTCTGGGGCCTCAGTCCAAGCGGTTTTATTGGCAAAAGCTAATTCAAAACTATCAGCCAGAGGAAGAAGGTCATAGAGGAAACTTTCACGAGCTAAGCGTATATGCTCAGTTTTATCCTTGGCGATATCTTTTTTGAGATTGGCATAATCAGCTTTAGCTCTTTGCCAACCGTTCAGATATTCTTTCTTTTCTTGATCACAAGTTTTAAGTTCGGCCTGGAATTTTTTGAGCTTATCAGTAATTTGCCCGTCGACATCATCAAAAGACAGACCATCATTGTGACCTGAATCGGCGTCTGAATTGGCCTCAATTTTTATTTCCTCGTCTTGCTGATCTTTGTTATCCATAATCCCCTTTTTTCTTAATTTTAACCTTTTCTAAATAAAAACACAAGTTTTTGTGCGAAATCGGATTTCGCACAATTAGGTGTGTTATAATATAAATTTGTCATCCGAGTCAAATGTGGCAAGGGATGGGCCTGCAGACTGTAACCACTCCACAATATCTTGCCGATACTCCTGGCTACCACCTAATTCTTCATTAAGAAGATCCCTATCTAGGATAGGAGAAAAATGTTCATCTCCTAGATAGTCTCCCAAACTTGACCAAGGATAGGTTTTGGCAAATTCAAAGGCTTTCTCACAATCTCTTAATTCTCTCTCTTTCCAACCTGGCTCAATTATCTCGACAGGATTTAAATGAATATAATGAGGGATATAAGATAGTTGTTCATCAGATTCAATTTGGACAAATTTATACTTACCTTGGAATAATGGTCCGACTCTCTCATATTTAATATTAAAATACTTCGTATAACCAACTCCTAGTTTTTGCATAAATTCAGATAGGCCATTTTCCACTATCGGTCTAACTAATAAATGAAAGTGATTATCCATCAAAACAAAAGCAAAAATTTCAACCAATTTTTTCCGGCTATCTTCTGTTTGAAATTGAATATCACACAGGCGACTGATATTAGTGGCAGCTTGGGAATCATTAAAAAAATAAAGGTAAGAAAGAAAACGCCGACGATCATTATCGTTGTTAAAGATCGAACGTTTCTCTACGCCTCGATTAAAGATATGATAAATTTGATCTTCTTCAGGCTTTTCCCTCATTGGCTATATAATACCACAACACATCTTTTTGTGCGAAATCGGATTTCGCACAATAAATAATAAAAAGGCTTAACCTAGACTAGCGTTTACTCCACTGAGGGGCCTTTCTAGCTTTCTTGAGGCCGAATTTGCGTCGTTCTTTAGCTCGAGCATCTCGAGTTAGTAATTTAGCTTTTTTAATTGGGGTTTTTAAGTCAATGTCGTAAGCAACCAAAATTCGCGCTAAAGCATGACGAATAGCTTCGGCTTGAGCATGAGGACCAGAACCAGTCACTTTGACAGTAATAGTAAATTTAGGACTAATTCCAGCTGTTAAAAAAGCTTCCTCAGCGATCAATTGAAGTTCTTTTGTCGGCAAGTAATCAACTAATTCTTTATCATTAATCAGGAAACTGGCTTTAGTAGCCGGAGTTAGTCGCACTCTAGCGGTAGCGGTCTTACGTCGACCAATCGCTTCAATATATTTTTTAGTACTAGAAGTAGTAGCCATATTATTCGTTAATCGTTAAATTCTTGAGGGCAATAGGGCGCAAACGATTAGCCGGCATCATTCCCTTAATCGCCATTTGTAAAATTTCTCGTTTACCTTTTTTACTTACCACCTGACTTAAAGTCGGATATTTAGCATTACCGGGATAACCTGTGTGGTGGAAATAGATTTTTTGTAAAGCTTTTTTCTCACTAATTTTTAATAGTCCGGCTTTATTAATAACCACTTTATTAACCGGGGCTAAATGAAGTTGAAAAAAAGGACTATTCTTGCCTCGTAAAAGTTTAGCCGCCTGACTAGCCACTCGGCCCAAACTTTGATTAGTGGCATCTAAAACAAAAGTCTCCCCCTTTAAAACTGGGCTTACTTTAGTCTTTTTTTCTTTAGTTTTAGATGGAGTAGCTTTCATATTTTAAACTAATTCAATAATAGCCATTTTACTAGCATCACCAGCCCGAAGCGCTAATTTAGTAATCCGCAGGTAACCACCGGGACGTTTGGTATAACGAGGACCAATATCTTTAAAAAGTTTTTCTAAAGATTTAGGACTACCTAAGACCTCCGAAACTAAACGGCGATTAGCGACGCTGTCTTGTTTTGCCTTAGTGATCACTTTTTCAGCAAAAGGTCGCAAGGCTTTAGCCTTTGCTTCAGTGGTTTTAATTTTTCCTCGGCTAAAAAGCGACCCAGCCAAAGTTCTCATCAAAGCTTGACGTTGACCAGTTTTGCGACCTAATTTACTAGTATGTTTATGATGCTTCATAAGGACCGATTTACTTTAACACAATTCCGAAATTACTCAATGCTTTTTTAATTTCATCAATTCCTTTATCGCCCAGACCATCGATTTCTCGAAGATCTTCTTCTTTTTTTCGAGTGAGACCACCGACTGTTCGAATACTAGCTCCCGCTAAAGCTTTTTGAGTTCGAACAGATAAATTTAAATCTTCAATTCGAGTTTTAATGAAATCATTTTCGGTATTTTCC
>PCSX01000023.1:5434-23471 GCA_002772495.1 Candidatus Vogelbacteria bacterium CG22_combo_CG10-13_8_21_14_all_37_9
TTTGCTTCAGCTACTAAAGCAAAACCCGCTTTTTTGACTTCTCTTTCTTCGACAAAGCCAATAATAGCTTTCAATTGAGTGATCATAATCTCGATTGATTTTTCCAGAGCCGCTCGAGGAGAAACCGAACCATCAGTTTCTAAATGAATTCTAAGTTTATTGTAATCAGTTTGATCACCAACGCGCATATGTTCTACCTCATAAGCGACCCGACGAATAGGAGTATAGATGGCATCGATCGCAATGGTACCGATATCCACTTTTTCTTTTTGGTGAACTTCCTTAGGGACATAACCTAAACCTTTTTCCAAAGTAATTTCAAGATCAAGAATAGTATTTTTATCAGTGATAGTGGCAATCAATTGCTCTGGGTTCATTATTTCTACTTGACCAGAAGTTTTAATATCAGCGGCGGTCACTTCTTTTATTTCTTTAACTTTCAAATGTAAGGTTTGAGCTTCATCACCCACCACTTTAAATCTAATTCGTTTAAGATTGAGAATGATTCCAATCACGTCTTCTTTAACTCCATCAATCGTGGAAAATTCATGACTAATGCCATCAATTTTGATTTTAGTAATAGCAAAACCAGGTAGAGAAGATAGAATAATTCTTCGCAAAGAATTACCCAAGGTGTGACCATAACCAGGATAAAGACCGTCAATTTCATAGACCCCAGAAAATTGATCTTCAGAAACGACTAAAGGCTTAGATGGCAGAATGATGTTAAAATCAGGCATAAAATTTAAGACAAATAGCTTATAAGCTTATAAAAAATAAAAATTAAACTCGGCTGTAATATTCAAGAATCGCCCCAAAATTAAGGGTTAATTCACTGGAGCCTAAACCGGGTAAACCTTTAACTTGACCTTCGTTTTTAACTAAATCGTAAACTAACCATTCTGGAATAGTGGCTGTTTTTAAACGTTCTTCTAATTCTTTAAATTTGCCATTATCTCGACTCCCAGGTCGAATTTGAATTACCTCATCTTTTCGAATCTGATAAGAAGGAATAGTCACTTTCTTGCCATTAACTAAAATATGGCCATGCGAAACAGTTTGTCGAGCGGCTAAACGAGTAGCGGCTAAACCTAAACGGTAAACGGTATTATCTAAACGACTTTCTAATAATTTATAAAGTTCAGTATTAGGATCACCACCTTTAGTCGCTCGGGCTTTTTTGACATAATTAGAAAAAGTTCTTTCAGTCAAAGCATAGGTCATTCGGGCTTTCTGCTTTTCTAAAAGCTGTTGACCATATTCACTTTGACCACGTCGACCTCTCTTACTAATTACTTTTTTAGCTGTACCAGAGACAGTAAATTTAGTCGTTTGGCATTTACCAAAGACTCGATCTCCTAAACGACGACAAATTTTGTAACGTGGTCCGATTTTCATAAAGATAATTTAAAATGAAAACATTAAACTGAAAAATTACAATTTAAAATACAAAATGAACTAATTTCAAAATTGGTTTTTGAATTTAGATAATTATCAGATTTTTTTCTGTCATTTTCCATTTTGATTTTTAAATTTTTACTTATTCTAAACGCGACGAGGTTTAGGTCGCTTAGGTCCATTAAAAGGCACTGGGGTAACATCTTTGATATTATTAATCACAAAACCACGAGCCACAAAAGCTCGGATCGCTGATTCCCGACCAGCGCCAATACCTTTGAGAATAATATCGACTTCTTTTACCCCCATATCGGTCGCCCGATCAGCTAAAAGCTCACCGACTTTACCAGCGGCAAAAGGTGTCCCCTTTTTAGAGCCTTTAAAACCTAAGGAACCAGAAGAGGACCAAGCCACCACTCGACCTTCCTTATCGCTTAAATTGACGGTGGTATTGTTATAAGAGGCGTTGATGTGCATAACAGCATAATCCAACTTCTTTTTAGCCGACTTTGAAGAAGAGCGAGTTTGTTTACCCTCTCCTTCACCACCTGATTTTTTAATAACCCGTTTTTTTCCCATATTTTATTTCTTTTCAACTTTCTTCTTACCAGAACCCATTGTTTTACGAACATTACCGCGTCTGGTTCGAGAATTAGTTTTAGTGCGTTGACCCCGAGAAGGTAGAGAATGTAAATGACGTGAACCGCGATAAGATTTGATGTCTTTCAGCCGTTTGATATTGTTGGAAATTTCTCGTTTGAGATCACCCTCGGTTTTTAAAGCTTCAATTATTCGACGAAGTTTATTTTCTTGATCAGCATCTAGTTTACCGGCTTTTAAACCTGGCTCTAATCCAGACTCAATAATTATTTTTTGAGCCAAAGGACGACCAATCCCGTAAAGACTGGTTAAAGCGATTTCTAAACGCTTTTCATTAGGTAAAGTGACACCGGAGATTCTCATATTTAAGCTTGTTTTTGTTTATGACGAGGTTTATTCGGACAAATAATATATAAATGGCCACGTCGTTTGACCATTTTACATTGAGCACAACGTTTTTTGATTGTTGATTTAACTTGCATAAAAAAATGGCAACCTATAAACGACGGGTAATTCTCCCTTTACCCCCATAGATGTCGAGGACTAAAGAAACTTTATCCCCAACCAAGACTCGAATGCGATTAAGTCGCATTTTGCCCGCTATATAAGCGAGAACCTCTTTTCCATCTGGTTCAACTTTAACCTTGAATAAAGTGTTGGGGAGAGCCTCAACTACTACACCCAAGACTGACTCATCGGATTTAGCCGATGACTGATTTTGATCATTCATTATTGCCTGATATATAGTAACAAATTATAGACCTAAAAGTCAAGGTTAATTAGTGGATTAGGGCCTTTTACTATCATTATTGATACTAAGGTTTATTTTAGCCGGATTCTTGGGGAAAGTCCAGAGCCAAGGCGGGAAAAAGCTTGGGGTAACCGTATTAATAGCCGGGAATTCTGAAGCTAAAATTTTATGCATTTCACTACTACTAACTCCGGCTAAGCGAGCCTTTAACTTATCAAGATCAAAGAGCCAAACTAAATGAGCTTTTCCTTCTAGACTGAAGAACATTTTTTCCACCTTAGAAAAATCAAGTAAGTCTTTATTTTGAAGCGTAAATTGGAGTTGATCTAAATTGGTGATATCCACTGGTAAGCCATCATAATTAGGGCTCCACTGTTTGGCTAAATATCGAGCTAATTCTTGTCGATCAAAGATCAAACCTGACAAATCAGCTCGTAAAGCCACGTAAGTTTTTCCGGCTGGTAACTGGCTTTGATCAGAAATAATGACATCAGTAAATTTTATTTGAATAGCATCAGGGAAAAGAACAAACTTGGCTGGTAAATCTTGACGAGCTTTTTTAATAATTCTCTCTCGTAGAATTTTCTGTAAAGCTTGATGGTTCGACTCTAGATCAACGGTCGAGACTTTTTTGACGGTTCCTACAAAGCCACCACTGATATCGGTTTTAGAGCGAGCAAAGAAACCTTGAAATTTAGGGCTACCCACAAAACCCGGAATAGTAAAATCAGTATTAGAACGATTATATTCCACTCCAGCTTTATCAGCAAAAACAGTGACCTCAATCTGACCGGGAATAATCTCGGAACCTTTTTTAGTATAACCTGGTACAGTTACAGACTTTTGAATGCGGTAAATTTTACCATCAGGCGCTTCAAAGCGAGTATTAGTAACTAGAGACTGTTTAGCGGTGCTATATTTATTGTAAATAATAATTTGCCCTTGAGCTTTTGTCGAAACTTTTTCTTGACCAGTGGCATCAACAATCCTTTTTTCAGTATCTTGAATACCTGAAATAGTGCTAAAAGTCAGAGCGGGGTCGGTCGTGCTAGCAGTGGTGGTTGATAAAATAGCCGGAATCAAACCACTTAAAAAGATATCCCCTTGAGTCGGAATAATCACCAAACTAACTCGGCCGAAAATTTTAGTAAAAGCAAAGAGACCTAAAACAAAAATTAGTAGAACAACAACCAAGCCAGTCCAAAACTTCCAGTCGTATTTACTAGTACGATTGGAACTAACTGAATTCCGATACCAATCTTTTTCTGATTCATTTATTTGATCACTATTGTTACCACGTCCATTACCACGATAAATCTCTTCTATTTCGGTAGCTCGACTAACAGTCTTTTTTTCTGGACTCTTAGATTCTTTAGCGGTTTTTTTAGAATTGATATCTTTCATTATTGTTTATTTAGGGTTATTAGCCAAGAATACAGCCACCAGACGCAGAAGCGGTGAGGCACTAGAATTCATTTTAAGCTCTTTTGGTAATAAATTCAATAAGCTTTCGGCAGTGGATAACCTTAACGACCCTCGATTAATCACTAAAGCTTGGATAGCTTCGTCTCGTAAAAATTCGCGAAAGAAAAAATTAGCATAATCATCACCCAATAAATAAATATGGGGAAAGATAAAAGTTTGTTCACTAATTTTTTTTAAAGCTTGGATAAAGTAATCTAACCAGATTTTTTGTTCAACGACTAAAATATCAGTTAGTCGATCTCGCGCCTTAGTTTCCAATTTACCTTCATAATAAAGTCGCAAACTTTCACCCGCTTCGGTCAAATTGGTATTAGCTCCGGTGGCAATTTTTTTTAATAAATAATTCAAACCATAAGGAAAAGAAAAGTGGCTAGAAAAATGCCGGTTATGAACCGCGATTAGATCGGTCAGTTCTCCACCCGCATCTAAAATTAGATAGTCATCCGGCTTAGCCTCCAATAAATGATCTAGGGCTTGATAGGCAAGCAAGGGAAAAGTGGCAAACTTGATTTGATTAACTTGAGTTGATACTTTAACAGCATCAGCCAAACGCGATAAAACTTTTTTAGAACCTAAGCTTAGATATTGTTTGGCTCTGAAAAATTTTATTTTTTGACGAAGGGCCGTCTTCATCGGATAACCATTAATTTCCAAAGACATGACTTTATTTTCAATCAAAACATTTTTATCTCCCTTTAAAACGGAGAACAAAAGTGGCTCTTTAGCTAAATAATCACTAGCCGATTTACTAGCTAAAACATCTAATTTAGTTTGATCAAAAAGCCAAGCTTGATCAGAATTTTGACTTAAAGTTTTGGAAACAGCCAAAAAAAGTGGAGCGGGTAGAATAATTTGATACTTTTCTGGCTTCGGATTAAGAGTTAGTGGGATTTCAGCTAAACTAGTTTTAATTACATCCTCGGCTTCAGTTAAAAAAGTTTCTAGATTATCGGAAGCCCGAGCTTTAAAAGTCTTGAGAGCCGACCAAATAATTTGGCCGGTCGAGTTAACAATCACCAAAGATACTGATCCGGAGCCTAAATCAATTAGACCAATACTTTGTTTAGTTTTTTTCGGCCAAGAAAAAAAAGACATAGGTAAATTATAACATAGTTATAATTGAAAATTAAAGATTAAAAATAAAAGATCAAAGATACTATTCTAAAATTGCTTTAATCCGGCGGACACCAGCTGATATCGCTTCTTCTTTAATAATTTTAAAATGACCTAGCTCGCCAGTATTAGTAACATGAGGACCGCCACAAAATTCTTTCGAATAAGCCGAGGCTAAATCCGAACCAATAAAATAAACCGACACCTCGTCACCATATTTTTCCGAAAAAAGATGATGCGCCCCAGATTGCTCCGCTTCGGCTTTTGGTAAAATGACTTGTTGAACTGACAAACTAGCTTGAATTTTTTCATTGACAATCTTTTCTACCGCTTGTTTTTGTTCGTCGTTTAGTTTGGCTGAATAGGCAAAATCGAAGCGTAGGCGCTCATCAGTGATATTGCTCCCCTTTTGGACTACTTCTGGGCCTAAGACATCTCGGAGGGCCTGATGAAGCAAATGGGTAGCGGTATGATAACGGATAATTTGTTCACTATTACCACCCAAACCACCTTTAAACTTTTGGTCAGAACCAGCTTTAGATAGTTCTTGGTGAGATTTCATAGCTAAATCAAAACCCTTAATATCGACAGTGATATTTTTTTCCCGGGCTAAATCTATAATAATATCAATCGGTAGACCATAAGAAGAATAGAGGGCAAAAGCTTCTGGGGCCGAAAGAGATTTTTTTCCTTTAATATTTTTTTCAAACTCAGTCAAACCTTTTTCTAAAGCACTACGGAATTTTTCTTTTTCACTTGTAAATACTGTAATAATTTTTTCTTCGTTAGTTTTTAATTCAATATAAAAATCGCTATACTGAATGATAATTTGTTTAATTAAATCAACCAAAAAATCTGCCGGTAAAACTAATTGATCGGCAAAGCGAATGGCTCGACGAAGTAAACGACGTAAAATATAACCGCGATCAGTATTGGCAGGTAGTACCCCATCCGCCATCATAAAAACTCCCGCTCGCAAATGATCGACAATTATTCGCTCGGCTTTTTGATCTGAAACCTTGGCTTGACTTTGGATACTAGAAATTAAAGTTGAAAATAAATCTGTTTCGTAAACATTAGTTTTCTTTTGTAGAACCATCGCTAAGCGTTCGAGACCAGCACCCGTATCAACATTTTTTTGGGTCAGTTTACCAATCACTAGTCCGTCTTTCTTTTCATATTCCATGAAAACATCATTCCAAATTTCTACCACTTCCCGACGAGTATCGGCTACTAAAAATTCGGCTAGTGATAAATCACCCAAACCTTTTTCGGTCACATCATAAAACATTTCCGTATCTGGGCCACAAGGACCATTGGCTCCCGGACTCCACCAATTATTTTCAGCTGGTAGAGCATAAATTCGATGGGCTGGAACACCGATCGATTGCCAGATCTGCTTTGATTCTTCATCTAGGGGCGAATTATCATCACCAGCAAAAATCGTCACATACAATCGCTTTGGATCAAGACCAAAACCTTCTTCCTTACTGATCAATAATTCATAGCTCCATTTAATCGCCTCTTCCTTGAAATAGTCTCCGAGCGACCAATTACCCAGCATCTGGAAAAAAGTGAGGTGGGTATTGTCACTAATATCATCAATATCAGTGGTCCGGACGCATTTTTGGACATCCACTAATCGCGTTCCAGCCGGATGAATTTGACCCAAAAGATAAGGTCCTAGGGGTTGCATTCCAGCCGTAATAAACAAGACCGATGGATCATTTTCCGGGATTAAGGAAGCCGAGGGAATAATCGTATGGCCTCGAGCAGTAAAAAATTTTAGAAACCGATCACGAATTTCATTAGAATTCATATAGATAATTCAACTTATTTTAACTTATTACTCCTCCACCGACAACCAGTTCATTATCATACACCACCACCGATTGGCCTAAGGCTGGAGAAGTAACTGGAGTTAAAAATTTTAAGTCCCAATCATTATTTTTATTTTTTTGTAATTGACAGGGGCTTAAGGGAGCGCGATAACGCAAGCGAGCTTGGTAAATTTTAGCTTGAGTTGGTTCAAAAAACCAATTAGTATTTTTTAATTTAAGAATTTCTGTTGCTATTGGATTACCGATTGTTTTTACTTCATGAGCGACAGTCAAAGTATTAGCCAAGCTATCTTTGGCAATAATATACCAAGCTTCGCCACTTCGATCGTCACTAGTAATAGTAAAGCTATGTCTCTCCCCAATAGTATAAAAATGGGTACCTAGATGTTGACCAATAGTCTCACCAGCTGAATTTAAAACTGAACCCGGTTTTTCACCCAACTCTTCTTTTAAAAATTCTTTAAAATCAAAATCACCAACAAAACAAAGACCCTGACTATCTTTCTTGTCCGCGTTGGGTAATTGATATTTTTTAGCCAGCTGTCTGACTGCGGTTTTAGTCAAATGGCCAATGGGAAATAAAATTTTTGCTAATAAATCTGGTTTAATCGCCCACAAAAAATATGATTGATCTTTATTACTATCAACAGCAGTAGCTAAAACTGGTTGTTGATCAACTCCAAACAAGTTTAAAAACCCAGACCCATGCCCAACCATTTTTAAACTTGTCTGGAGTTGATTCTCATTTTTAATTTTTAATTTTAAATTTTTAATTTGACAGTAGTGTCCAGTGGCCACAAAATCCGCTCCCAATTCAAAAGCTTTATCCGCAAAAGCCCCAAATTTAATTTTTTGATTACAAACGACATCCGGATTGGGTGTTCGACCGACTTGATATTCAGCCAACAAATAGTCAATCACCGCTTGTTTGTATTCAGCCGACAAATCTAAAGTATAGAGAGGGATATCCAAAGTCGCTGCTACCGCAAAAGCCGAACGACGTTCAACACGCCATGAACAAAGTCGCCCGCGCGCTTTACCTTGAGCCGATTCAGACGGATCCCAAACTTTAATAAACACTCCAATGACATTGTAACCCGCCTGTTTCAGGAGAAGGGCCGAAACCGCCGAGTCTACTCCACCAGAGAGACCAACGAAAACTGTGTTATTTTTTTTCTCTTTCACCATAAACCCCAATCTACAGGTTCAGGAGCTTTCTGTAAATTTCGAAAGTCACTTGAATATCCGCTAAAGCCGAATGAGCTTTAGGATTGCTAATACCATAATGTTCAGCTAAAGCCCCTAAATTATAACGCTCTAAGGGTTTATTGACTTCATGATAATTTTTCATAAAGGCCATGGTGATTAAATCAACTTTATGATAATGTATTGGCCATTTCAGCTGATGTTTTTTAAAAGCGTATTGAAGAAAACCCCAATCAAAAGACACATTTTGTCCCACCATCATACAGTCTTTAGTTTTCTCGGCGATAATCGGTAAAATTTGTTTTAAATCATGAGCAAATAGCCAATCAGTTTCATTATAACTATTAACTCGCAGAGCTTCTGGTTCGGCAGTCTCTAGATGTTCCGGTTTTATTTTAAATTCAAACTGATCAATAATTTCTAAATCAGGACCTCGGCCAGCCACTGTCACTGGTTTGGCAATAATACCTCCAATTTCAATAATCTCGTGTTGATCAGGGTCTAAACCGGTTGTTTCTAAATCAATAAAAGCTAATTTGTTGTATTTCATAATCAGAAATTAAGTCCCTAAATATTTCTTCTTATTTTTTAGATGTTCTCCGTAAGTAACAGCGTAGTGCATCAAACCTTTTTTATCGGATAGATAAAAAAGATAATCAGATTCTTTAGGAGTCAGCGCCGCGAAAATTGAATCTAAACCGGGATTAGTAATCGGCCCAGGCGGTAAACCCTTATATTTATAAGTATTGTAGGGTGAATCATAATTTAAATCTTTTTTTGTTAATTCAAAAGTATTTTTATTAATTAAAAAGGGAAAAACGGCATCGACTTGTAATTTCATCCCTTGATCTAAACGTTTCCACAAAATCCCAGCCACCATTCGCCGAACTTCATGATCCTTGGCTTCTTCTTCCAAAAGCGAAGCCATGGTTAAAATTTCATTTTCAGTATGACCAGATTGTTTGATTAACATTCGCAAGGGTTGGATTTTTTCCAAATAAGAATCATTAAGACGTTCGACAATTTGTTCGGTCGTGGCTAGAGGAGAGAGAAAATAAGTATCGGGAAATAGACGACCTTCCAAATTTAAACTAACCGTTTTATAAACTTCGATTTCAAAATCAGGTAGAGCTTTATCTAAAATTAAACCAACCTCGTGATTATTGGCTCCCTCCGGAATAGTAACCTTCACTAATTTAACCCCAAAATCACCCGTTCGTAATTGCCAAATTATTCTTAATAAATTTTCTGGTTCCGTAAAAAGATAGATGCCAGTTTGAATGTGACGATCAGATTTAGATAAACGCATTAAAGAATTAAAGAGAGCTTGGGAGCGAATAACATTCGAATCAAGCAAGGCCTGGCTAACCGCCGGCAGAGTAGCCCCTTTTTTTATCTCTAGTTTTACTCCCTTAGGCGGTAGGGGTTTAGCGGAAATAATTAAAATAAACAAAAAACCTAAAATAATTAGAACCGTGCTAATTCCGATTAATAAATGCTCCCAGCGTTTGATTTTAAGATCCCTAGCTTGAGCCAGTTTAATTTTATTATTATTTAAATTAAAAAACATAATTTAGACCGGTAGATTAACGGGCGGTTCCCCTCGTTTAGATGGAATTCGTTCCAGAGTCGGAGTAGTCGCTACCTGACCAGGAATATGGAACAGGGTGGCCAATTCTTCAGTGGTCATCACCATTGGTTTTTTGCTAGCTGGAGGATAATGATAAGACCGATAAACATAATTTTGGAAAAATTTTCGTCTGATCCTTGGGACTCGAAAACCGAACGGATCTTGCCAAGGATAATCAAGGCCGGCCGTCATAAGAGGTTTAAAGCTATTTAAATTTTGAGCCCCAAATTGTTTATAGTTAGTCATAATACCGACAAAAATAGGAATTCTAACTGTATCATCTCGAGATAAATACAACACCCGTAAACCCGAATTAAAAGCGAGTTTGGCTAAACTTTTTTCGACGGCTTTTACTTTTTCACGTTCACCAGAAGATAGGGCAAATTCACCCCAACTCATATCCCCTTCTTTTTTAGGTTTATCCCGTTTAAGTAATTTATCTAATTCTTTTTGAACTGAATCTTTCCAAGATTTAGGCGCGGGCGTAATAATCAATTGAGACCAAATCTGATGAGTCGCTTCAATACTGCCGATAAACTCTAAAAAAGAAGTAATGGGATCAATTTTAAATTCTTCTTTAGGGTCTTTATCCAAACCATAATCAACATAAGTTTTGATTGGGTAAGAATCAGCTTCGGTAAATTTAAACTCCACTCCTCGCAATTCCCAGACTGAACCTTGATTACCAAAATCAACCGCCTTGGTGTAATCTTCCACAGCATAGACTTCGGCTTCTGGGTATTGAGCATAGATTGCCGATTCCACAATGTTCTGGAAAA
This sequence comes from Candidatus Vogelbacteria bacterium CG22_combo_CG10-13_8_21_14_all_37_9, assembly GCA_002772495.1. Lineage (GTDB taxonomy): Bacteria > Patescibacteriota > Minisyncoccia > Phycocordibacterales > XYD1-FULL-46-19 > 21-14-all-37-9. The sequence continues at coordinate 16,238 of PCSX01000023.1, forward strand.
ATTTTGGCGTCCAAATATAAAAATGGATCTTACCAGCAATAGAAGTAATTTCTAAGGAAAAAGAGGCTGGGGTTCGACCCTTGATATACTGATCAATCAAAGTACCAGAGCTAGCTTGATGGAGAGCAGTAATCACCAGCTCCATCGCTAAGGGTGACTTAAAAACTTCCCGCGGTAATTTAATTTCTAACAAAACAGCTATATTTTCTTTCAACCATTTAGCCCGAATGTAGTAAAGATAAGTCTCCCATAACAAAAAAGCTAATAAAAATGGTGACCAGAGCAAAAAAAATTGGCCAGCTGATAAAAGTAAATCTAAAATTGATTGAAGAAATAAATCAGACATATTAATTTTAAAACCCTTCTTTCATTATACTGAAAGAAGGGTTTTAAAACAAACTCTAGCGACTCTGAACTAATTAGATATTAGAATAATTACCCTGCTTATCCTTTTTAAACAATTTAGAATTTTGAAGATTAACTAAAATAGTGTTTTCTTTGACATGACGTTCTTTCAGAACTTTAGCGATAATATCATTTTTAGCTAAAGAACCAGTTTTACTTAAAATACTTTTGATCACCTCCGCCACCGTCCCTCGAGAATAGCCCCATTCCACTAAAGCGTACAAACCTCGACCAACTAAAACAAAGCGTTGATCTTTAATTAATTCATTATGACAAGTAGCCGGATGGGCTTTACGACCAAAACGTTTTCCAATCGCTTTAGCTACTTCAGAAAAATGCATCGGTGAACCATTTTGTCGTAAAACTAAATAGGCATAGTCCCGAATCCCTCGCATTTTAACATTAGGTGATTTAGTTAAACCCCATTCCCCTAATGGATTTTCAGAAATTTGCTTGGATAATTTCAACCATTTAGCCGCAAAAGTGGCGACTTTAGGATCTTTAGAAATATCTTTTAATTCTAGTAAAAAACGAGCAATTAATTCACTTTCCGACACAAGGTCATTATCATTTAAATTACTACAAAGATGTCGCAATGATTCGTGAACTTTTTCGGCTAAAGCTTTATCCGTCGTCCAACGATGATGGAATTCGTCATCTTCTTTAATTTTGAAAAAAGCGTCAGAAATAACTAACAAGAAATGAAGATGATTTTTTGTTGAAGCGTCTCGAGCCATATCGGCCAAAAATCCTTCCTCATGAACAATTCCACCATAAGCTTCAATTTTCTCTTTTAATTCCACAAAAACTGGATCAAGAGGATCATAAGTTTTAGCCTTACGAATAGCGGTCAAACCGAAATTTTCAATTTGACGAACTCGTTCTCGAGTAATTTTATAACTAGAACCAATTGACTCTAGAGTTGATCGTTTAATATCAGCACCCAAACCATAACGTCGAATCAAAATTTCTTTAATTCGAGTCGACAAAGGATTAAGTAAATGTTTAGTTACTTCTTTCGGTTTAAAATTAAAAAAGTCTTTGGTCATAAGTGTTGATATCTATACTTTTATCATTAAAACAATAATAAGTCAATAGTGGATAAATTAAGCCAAAACTAGATTCAATAACTTGTCTGGTACATAAACCATTCTACTGATTTTTTGATCCTTTGTCCACTGGATAATAATCGGCCGAAGTAGAGCCAATTTTTTAATTTCTGCTTCACTTGTCCCCACCTCAACTTGGAAACTATCTCGAACCTTACCATTAATCTGGATAATAATTTTGAAAGAATTTATCTTAATTTTACTTGGCTCAAAAATCGGCCAAGTGGCTAGATGAATTGAACGTTTTTCGCCTAAATTAGACCACAATTCTTCAGTTAAATGTGGTGCTAGAGGAGCCAGTAACTTCAAAAAATCTTTAAATAAACTCCTGGAAATTGTTTCTGCTAATTCTAAATTATTAGCCATAATCATCAAAGTAGAAACAGCAGTATTGAAAGAAAAATTTTCAATATCCTGACTGACTTTCTGAATTGTTTTTTGCTGGAGTGATTCTAAATCACTAGCAATCTTAATATCAGTCTTAGAAACTTTAAATGATAGACGCCAAACTCGATCAAGAAAACGTCTCACCCCCATCAAGTTATCACTATTCCAATTTTTGGATTGCTCAAACGGTCCCATAAACATTTCATATAAACGCAGAGAATCAGCCCCGTAATCTCGAACGACGTCATCAGGATTAATGACATTAGACCAACGTTTACTCATCTTTCGTCCATCTGGTCCCAGAACTAAACCTTGATTCTTTAATTGCGAAAAAGGTTCAGATCCGGGAGCAATTTTTAAATCAAATAAAAACTTATGCCAAAAACGAGCATAAATTAAATGCCGAGTAGCATGTTCCACTCCTCCCACATACATCGATACCCCACCGATATTTGCCTGAGACAAATTTCGAAGGGGCGAGCCGGCACCAAGCCACGCTTGAAGTTTTTTAGGATCGGCTAAAAATTTTTTATTAGTCGGATCAATAAAACGTAAATAATACCAAGATGAACCAGCCCATTGAGGCATCGTATTGGTTTCGCGTTTCGCCCAAGCTCCACAAACAGGACACTTAACCCTGACCCAATTAGTAATATCAGCTAAAGGTGATTCACCAGTTCCAGTCGGCGCGTAGCTTTTCACCACTGGTAATTTTACTGGTAAATCTTTTTCCGGCACTGGAACAATTCCCCGTCCAACTGGATTATTTAAAACACAGTTTGCACAATGAATAATCGGAATCGGTTCGCCCCAATAACGTTGGCGCGAAAAAACCCAATCGCGTAATTTATATTTAGTTACTAAATGCCCCCGAACAAATTTAGTAATCGCAATTTTAGCTTTCTGATTACTTAAACCACTAAAATTATCAGAATTAACTAAAATTCCTTCACCGACATAAGCTTGCTCTAAAACATCCTCTACTATTTGAGAACTCTTATCGGTTAATTTTTGCCGATCCCAAATTACTAATTTAATTGGTAGTTTAAATTTTTTAGCAAAGACCCAATCTCGCTGATCATGAGCTGGCACCGCCATGATGGCCCCAAAACCATAATCAACTAAAACATAGTCAGCGATATAAATTGGAATAATTTCTCCATTAGCGGGATTAATCGCTTCTAGACCTTCAATCTTAACGCCGGTTTTATCTCGACCTTCAGCTGTTCGTTCAATTTCAGTTCGTTTTTTAGTTTTAGTAAGATAATTTTTGATCGCTGGTAAATTTTTAATTTTTTTCGATGGCTGACGGATTAAATTTTGAATAATTTGATGTTCTGGAGCTAAAACTAAATAAGTCGCTCCAAATAAAGTATCTGGCCGAGTGGTGAAAATTTTTATTTTTTCTAAACAATGTTCCAAAACTACTGGTTCCACCTTGCCACAAACATGAGCTTTTTCCGCTTCAAATTCAATTAAGTCCCCACCTAATTCTTGTTGGATTCTCAGACCTTGATTATCAGCGATCAGTGGATCTTTCAGATCTCGTAGAATTTTGACCCAACCAGCATTTTTCTTAATTTTAGGCCAAGTAAAACGCCAATTAAATATCAGTCGGAGAGGCCATGACTCACGATTTTTAACTGCTGGCTCAATTAAACCCGCAACTAAAATGGTTCCGGCAATCGGGGTTTTTAATTTTTCTAAAATTTTTAAAGCTACGACTGCTCCCCAACTGTGCCCCACTAAAATAGTGTCTGGTCCAAATTTCACTTGTTTTAGAACTGCTTCTATTTGATTAGCAATATTGGGAATTCGAGCATCAGGCAGATCAAGGGCTTGAACACTATGACCTTTGGCTTCTAATTCTCGTTTAAGCCACGGGAAAAAAGAGCGCTTAGAATTAGAGGCGAAACCCGGCAATAAAACATAGTGCCGTTTGTTAGCTAGAGGAAAATCAATTTCTGCCCCTTCACTTTTACCAATCCAATTTCGTTGAGCTTCTTTAACTGATTCTGGCCACTTTAATTGATCTAAGTCAGTCAAAAGTCGTTCGGCGTAATTTGTAATTTTAAGTACCCACTGTCGCATAGGTTTTTTTTCAACCACTGTGCCACAGCGTTCACACTTTCCGTCTTCCAAATCTTCATTTGCTAAACCAGTCTGACAAGAAGGACACCAATTGATCGGTTCATAAGATTCATAAGCTAAACCTTGTTTATAAAGTTGGAGAAAAATCCACTGGGTCCAACGATAATAATCCGGATTAGTGGTATTAATTTCTCGAGACCAATCATAAGATAGACCAATCGATTTAATTTGTCGGCGGAAATTATCAATATTTTTTTTAGTCGAAACGGCTGGATTAACTTTATGCTTAAGCGCGAAATTTTCCGCTGGCAAGCCAAAAGCATCCCATCCCATCGGATGAAGAACATTGTTTCCTGTCATTCTCAAATAACGACTATAGATATCTGTCGCGGTATAGCCTAAAATATGCCCGACATGCAGGCCTTCTCCCGAAGGGTACGGAAACATATCTAAAACGTAGGCCTTAGGTTTAGAAGATTTATCGTTGGTTTGATAAATTTTTTTCTCAGCCCAAACTTTCTGCCATTTAGTTTCTATTTTTTGATGCGGATAATTCTGACCAGCTAGTTTTGTAGCCGGAGAAATTTTAGCAGTTTTAATTTTAGTTTTAGAAATTTTAACTTTAGACATACACCAACAAAAATTTAGTCCTGGAATTTTTTAACACCGAGCCAAATTAAGAAAGCTAAAGCTAAGGCTAGAATAATTACTCGCCAATAATCATTAAGGATAGACCAGTAACGTATAGAAGCAATAATGAAAGATAACAAACCGCCCAAAGACAGTCCGGAAGAGACAACTACTGCCGAGTTAGTTAAAGCAAAACCAATCCCCACTGAAACGGCACCTAAAACGATCAAAACAATAAAAGCGTTGCGATCGTAAGACTTTCGAGCCTCATCATATTTTTTTTGACAAGTAAAATTAGGGTCACAGTAACCAGTCGTTCGAGGAGTGGAGATTTCAACTGGTACTGGCATTCTCAAATTTTTATTATAAGACTGATCTTCGGTCCAAGCTCCACCACCAGCCACACATTGTTTCTGATCTTGAGGAACCACTTTTACTTGTTCATTTTTACAAAAATCTTGATATTGAGGTTCCTGATAAACTAATTGTAAAGAAAAATTAAAAAAAAGATTGAGCACAATGACAATAGCGATAATGAGAGCCCAACGTAAAATTAAAGGATTTTTCATAAAAATAAATTAATTATTAATATAACAAAAATAATACCACAACTTAGACTTAATTCAAATTGCTAAAATTTGACAATAGTTAAAATTCTGTTTATTGTTAAAAATAGATTGGTCTAAACTAATAACGATAAACAACGGGAAGGGTGCTCAAAATGAATGATATCATTCTGCCGGCGCGTTTTGAAATGTTTGACGATAATTCCCACGGCTGGATTATTTATTCAGACAGAAGAAGATCAAAATCGAGCAGAACAATGCTAGAAGCGTTCATTCAAGTAGATTATCTATTCGAAAAAGGTGAACTACTTGAAATAGAAGCAATCGAATTGCTCAAACAAATCGCCGATTCAGATCTTCCTCCATTTCCATATGATGAAATGAATATGGCTTTAATCTCCCATTCTCGTTTCGTTCATAGCCTTAATTGAGGCTTTACTTTCCCCGCAAAATCAAGCTTGATTTTGCGGGGATTCGTTTTACTTAGATCCTAAACTCTATGACACTGCCATCTTCACATGGTACAATATTGCCATGAGGTTTATACTTAAAATAATTCAAGTTCTGTTTATCATATACATTGTCATCGGAGTTATTCTACTCCTAATAACTTTTCCGCCTGAATCATTTTCAGAAGTTTTAATGACTGTTTTTGCTTGGCCATACTATGTACTCCTAGGTTTTGTGGCTGCGAGTCTTCTTTAGATCTTAAACTCAATCACATCACCATCTTTGACGAGGTAGTCCTTGCCTTCGGTTCGTAATAAACCTTTTTCTCGAGCTTGAGCATAAGAACCGGCATTAAGTAAATCTTGATAGCCAATTATTTCGGCTCGAATAAATTTCTCTTGAAAATCGCTATGAATCGCTGAACCAGCTTCTGGAGCAGTCGAACCTTTTTTAATTGTCCAAGCTCGAGTCTCATCGATCCCAGTGGTGAAAAAAGTGATTAAACCCAGTAATTTATAAGACGCAGTAATGAGATCATTGATTCCGTCATCAACGACTCCTAATTCTTGTTTAAATTCTGCTCGATCGCCGACTTCCAACTCAGCTAACTCCCCTTCTATTTTAGCATCAACAATCACCCACTGGGCTTTTAAATTTTTTAAATAAACAAAAACTGGTTCCAAATCAATAGTCTCAGCCCCCTGCTTTTTATTTAAGACATACAAAATTGGTTTGGCCGACAATAGATGCAAACTTTTTAAAATCTTCAATTCCTCATCCTTATAAACTTGAGTTTGTAGAGATGAGGAATTTATTAACTGACCGGCTTTGAGTGATATTTCTAATTTTTCTAATAAGGCTTGTTCAAATAAGGCTAGCTTATCACCCCGTTTGGCATCGCGAGCGACAGTAGTAAGTCGTTTAGCGACAGTTTGTAAATCAGCTAAAATTAATTCTAAATTAATAGTTTCAATATCAGAAATAGGATCTGGTTGACCAGAAACATGAATAATATTTTTATCAATAAAAACTCGCACCACTTCCGCAATCGCATCCACTTCGCGAATATGGGACAAAAATTGATTACCCAAACCTTCACCATCAGAAGCACCTTTGACCAAGCCGGCGATATCGACAAATTCGATCACGGCCGGAATTTTTTTAGCTGATTGAGAAAAAGTATTGAGTTGCTCAACTCGTTCATCCGGCACCGGGACAATTCCCACCGCTGGGTCAATAGTACAAAAAGGATAATTTTCCGCCGGCACCCCTTTTTGAGTTAAAGCATTAAAAAGCGTGGACTTCCCCACGTTTGGCAAACCGACAATTCCGATAGAAAGTGACATATATAGTAAGTTTATGACCCACGCTTGCCCCGTAGACAGACCTGCTGTTTTTTGGGGTTTGGCAAACCAACAATTCCAATATTAAGAGTATTCGTCATACGTTGCAAATTATACATTTTTTGAGATTTTTCTCAACAAGATTTTACAACCTTTATCCTCGTATAGTGTATTTACCATACATAGATTTAAGTAATATGATTAACGCCATTACTATCACAATACAGTTTTTAGTGGTATGGTGTATATACAT
>PCSX01000034.1:0-2211 GCA_002772495.1 Candidatus Vogelbacteria bacterium CG22_combo_CG10-13_8_21_14_all_37_9
AGTCGATATTATCTGGTAGATTTCTGAAAAGAGATTTACCAGATAAACCAAAAGGCGTCAGATTCACGAACGAATCTGACGCCTTTATTTTTTGCTTAAATTTTAGAATTCGAACCTCGGCTTTTTAGCTAAAACACTTGAGTGATAGTTGCCGAAACAAGATTGAGAATACCGTAAACCGCCACCATAATAAACATTCCGACTATTCCCCACATAATATGATTCCGACCAATTTTACGCTTTTCTTCTTCATCACCAGCAAAAACCACTTCGGCCAAGCCCCAAAGAAAATAGACTAGCGCTAGACCAAAGAGCAGAGAAATTAAGGGATTAAGAATAACCGACTTAAAATTCTCGACTAATTGAATCTTGCCGACGGCGGCGGAAGCAATGACAGGATCAAAAAGCATAAATAATTTTAGCAGAAAGTATTTTTTTAAGCACCTGGAACTCCTGGTAAATCAGTCTTAATCTGAAGTGTCAAAAATTCCTGAATCTCTTCCTGGAACTCCTGGTAAATCAGTTGGAGCGGTACTTCCACCGCCAGGACCAAAAACAGAATTTCTAACGACACCTACTATTCCCCAAAATGTAAGCATTACCACAATAATAATTATTCCCCAAAGCATATGGCTCTTGGCGGCTTCTTTTTCTTCACCCGCTTTCATAATGTAACCAACAATACTCCAAACAAAGTAAACTGCTGCTAAACCAATAATAATAATAATAGCCAAACTAAATATATCATTAAGAAACTGCGCAACTATATTAGCATCAGAATTAGCATCTAAAGCTGTTACATATTGTGCCAAAGCGACAATCGGCAAAGCTAAAACCGAACTCGAAGCGATTAAATATTTTTTCATAAACAATTGATTAACTTATTATTAATTAAACTATTAAACTAACGACTAATTTGATTATATTATTATAAAGGCTAGCCCTTAAAGTGACAAGGGGAAAAAGCTTTAATTGGCCTGCATCTGGGGAATATTAATGTTCTGACTAGAATTTGAACCCCAACCGGAAAAAGTATTAGTTAGTAAATTAACCAAACCCCAGACCGACAACATCACGGCTAAAATCAAAATCCCCCAACTAATCGTCTTGACAGCCTCGCCTTTCGCTTTGGGATCCTCCGACTTTATATATTTGATTAAAGCCCACAGAAAAGTGACCGCCGCCCAGCTAATGATTAAAGCAACCATAGGAGTAAAGATACTACTTTGGATCTTGCCGACGATAGTTTGAAAAGTCATAAGATTAAAGATTAATAATAAAAATGATTAATTTGAATTCCAGTAGAAATTAGTCAGATGTTTCAAAAATACCACCGACTGGATTAGTTTGAGAAGCCGATGGAGTTCCTCTTTGTAAATCATTCACCGTATTTCTAATCGCTTCCGAGATAGCATAAGCGCCGATGACAATGGCCGAACCAATCAGAACACTAAAAATAGCGGTCTTGGCTTGAGTAATCTTAGCTTCATTACCTCTCGCCATCACAAAAGTAAAACCAGTAAAAATAACCATAATGACTAAAATCGGAATCCCAATCTGAACAATAATACTTAAAATATCAGCCAATAACTCGGCTAAAGTATCAGCCTTAATCGGATTTTCAATACTCGCCCCAGAGTTGCTACCTCCTGCTTGAGCTTGAACACTAGAAGCGGTTAAAAAAATAAAACTGATAATAAACAAAGTAAAAATTAAATTTTTTTTCTTAAACATATTTTAAGGGTTAGGAGGATTATTATTAATCAAAAACTTGTAAGGCGGCTCGACCCGGGGCTTCACTATTATCGGCCAAGCTAGTGACAATAGTTTGGACAATCAAGTAGGCGGAAAAAACTAAGACCATACCCCAAAAAACGGTCTTAAGTAAATTTTTCATCGCCGTTTTAACCTCTGGTCGATCGTTAGGTAAAACTAATCTAATCCCAGCATATAAAATGGCGATGGTAGCTAGTGGGGTAATGATAAATTTAATCGTATAATCAATTACTTTAGTCACTAAACCCTCACCGCCAAAAATCGAAGCAAAATCACAAACAACACCATCAATCCCTTGTGGACCATCGCAAGGAATTAAATCAGATACCGCTAAAGTCATCATTGGAAATAGAAGGATTAAAGCGATTAATAAAGACCAGCCGTAAATTTTTAATTTAAGCTTAGCCATTTTTCTTATTAAATAAATTTAATAAT
>PCSX01000034.1:2297-2439 GCA_002772495.1 Candidatus Vogelbacteria bacterium CG22_combo_CG10-13_8_21_14_all_37_9
CACTAACGGATTAGGGTCAAACCAAGCTCGGCTGATCAGGCCACTTTTGAAAATCACCGCTCGTTTAGGATCGAGGTCACCAATCGCCAAGAGATCTCGTCGGACTGGCGAAGCTTGAGCCAAAAGAGCCACTCGGCCAGCA
>PCSX01000034.1:2455-2680 GCA_002772495.1 Candidatus Vogelbacteria bacterium CG22_combo_CG10-13_8_21_14_all_37_9
GGGCTTGAATAGCTTGTAGAGCATAAGTCGGCTTTTTACTTTGAACCGAAATGGCCAAACCAGTAAAACGACCGAAGGTCAGCTGGCGAGCGCCGGCTTCGTTGCGTTGAGGCACCGGACTTAAGTCAAAAAAGAGATGGGGGTTGCGAGTGGCTAAGCCACTTAATTCGGAACCAAAACCAAAATAGAAAGCGAGTGAGCCATTAATAAAAGCGGTTGAGGCTT
>PCSX01000034.1:2696-4571 GCA_002772495.1 Candidatus Vogelbacteria bacterium CG22_combo_CG10-13_8_21_14_all_37_9
CCAGTTGTAAACTGTTTTAGACGGGTTGGCGAATTGGATGAAGAAGTCAACGGCCGAGCGCGCGGGCGCGAGGCCGTTAGTGGTAGCATTTTGACCAAGAGTAATTTGCGGTTTATCACTAGCATCCAAACTAACAATCGAATTACCAGCTTGCAAAATCAAAAGACTTAAAACATCTTTGGCATTGCGATTATTAGTAAATTCACCAAAAGCCACAGTGCTTTGAGTAACATTACCTTGTGGATCTAGTTTAGTTAAAGCTTTGCTAGCGACTAATAGAGCGGGCCAATTTTTTGGGACTTCGGCTAAACCGGCATTGGTCAATAAATCCTTGTTGTAATACATTACCAACGGGTCAACATAAAGAGGAATAGCCATTAAACCTTTACTCAATTGAAAAATACTAGCTCCCGACACAAAAGTATCGGAAAAAATGCGAGCCGAATAGGAGCTATAGGGAATCAAAGCGACTTTGTTGGAATTAGGGCCAATCGCTTCATGATTTAAAAAGAAAATATCTGGACCCTGACCAGTAGCCAAAGCTTCGATTAAATCAGTATCAAAAGTAAAAGGCTGTTTTTCAACATAGACTAAATTAAAAAAGGCTTCGTATTGTTTATTGACATCAGACATAATCAGATCCATCTTGGTTTTAGGTAAAGTACCCCATAAAATCAAAGTCCCACCCGAACCACCTTTAGGCGCTCTAAAACCCGGTAAAATACCACCGAAAACTAGGAGACTAATAACAAAAATAAAGCCAAAAACAATTAACAGAATAGTTTGAAAATATTTCATCTTAATGAGTATCTTTAGCTAAAATTAAACCATAGTGATAATCCCCGACCGAAAAATTTTTAATTTTTAAAAAACCCGCTTGGGTGAAAAGATCTTCGGCTGAACTTTGCTTGACCACTTCCGCCTCGGCCGGACCAAGACCAGCAAAAGAGCCAGACCAATCAACAATTAAAACCCGACCACCGGGATGAAGAATCCTTTTGACTTCATTAACAAAAACTGACTTATTTTCAATTTGGAATAAAACATTAGCGACAATAACTTTATCAACAGAGTGATCAGCTAATTTTACTCCGCCTGCTGTTTCAATATCACCCCAAAGCGGTCGAACATTGCGTAAGTTTAGACGACCAGCTTCGCGGGTAATTCGCTCGAGAATTTGTTTTTGAATTTCCACTGGATAGACACAGCCATCCGGAGAAACGGCGCGAGCGACGGCAAAAGTATAATCTCCGGCTCCAGCTCCAAAATCAGCCACCGTTTCGCCGGGATGGAGATTAAATTCGCGAAGCGCTAAGATAGGGTCAGCAAAAGCCATATCTTTATAGTATATCGCAGATTGTCTTTAGGATGTAGTCTTTGATGATAAAACTGGGGATAGGTTGGGATAGTATATCGTATATAGTAGATAGTATTTAGTATAAAAATACTGAACCAGAAATTAGTTTTATTCTATATACAACATATTATCTCCTACATACTACCCCTACAAACAAGTCAGAGAAGCAATACTATCCCCTTCATGCAATTTCATAATTCGCACCCCTTGAGTCGAACGACCAATGGCCGGAATTTCTTCAATCATCGTTCGGATAATTTGACCTTGTTTAGAAATGGCGACAATTTCTTGTTGACTACCATCGAGAACTTTTCCAACCATCAAACTGCCGGTTTTTTTGGTCACATTGGCGGCTTTAATCCCCGAACCACCTCGTTTTTGAATTTTAAATTCTTTCAGGGCTGTCCGCTTACCATAACCAGTACTCGACATCACGAGAAAACTGCCATCTTTCAATTCAGCCAAAATTCGTTCGGCCCCAATAATCAAATCACCTTTTTTGAGCTTCATCGCTCGAA
>PCSX01000034.1:4581-4721 GCA_002772495.1 Candidatus Vogelbacteria bacterium CG22_combo_CG10-13_8_21_14_all_37_9
CGCTCGGCCCATTTCTCGAACATCAGATTCTTTGAAACGAATCGACTGACCAAATTGGGAAGCTAAAATTAATTGATCGCCTTTTTCAATCGGCGAAGCCGACAAGAGAAAATCACCGGCTTCTAATTTAATAGCGATAA
>PCSX01000030.1 GCA_002772495.1 Candidatus Vogelbacteria bacterium CG22_combo_CG10-13_8_21_14_all_37_9
CAAATCACGACAAAGCTAAATTTAACATTCCCTCTTTTACTGAAGAGGAACTGGTCGGTTGGAAAGTCTACTATGACCAGCTAGAGGTCAAACAAGCCTCTGATATGGAAAAGTGGCTAATAAAGAAATCTTGGTTTAAATCTAGAAACCAAGTCTACGCCGAGAGTTTTGACTGGCTGAAGAACAAAAAGAAATTAAGTGATAAAGATCACTTGTTTCTGATTCGAGTCAATAACGAAGGCAAAGTATTAGCACCAAGAAAGATATGTTAGTCTATATGAAGTTAATCCCGCGCGCGCCGATAAAAAATTGGCGCGTTTATTTTTTATTAGAGTGTGCTGTTTGGATATCCCGCGACCAAATCAACAGATTCGTGACTTGGCCATAAATACATGAGGACAACCCGCTTTAGCGGAGCAGTCCCCTTTAATGGGGATAGAACACACAACTTGTCTTATTAATTTCTACACTGACCGACAAAATCGGCCAAAAAAGATACTTTTAAAACAAATATCGACCAACCCTTACAAATACCAGGATTATTTTCAGTGATAACATTAGTAAGAAATTCCGGAAAATCATTTTTTAATCGTGAAAGTGGGGAATTCTGACAAAAAGAAGACTCAGCATTTTTAGAACAATAAGCGTTACGCCCGGCAATCAATGGATTTATCATTTGTTGCATAGAAAAATACCATTCGTCTTTCAAGATCAGTATAATCTCATGAGAAGAAATATCACCGTAACGACGAGAGTATAAATTATTCAATTCGTCCTCAGTGAGTTCAAGATTTTGACTACTACAAACAACTCCCCTATAATTTGTGTTTCTAAAATCTAAATACTTCCGTTCACAAGTTAAAGTATCAATCTCCGGACCATTAGAATCCAAAACTGTCAAAATAAATTTTTCTTCAAATCGAGAAGTGCTTTTGTTTTCATATTCTAATACGATAACAGCATGCTTACCAAAATAGCTATAATAAAACTGGCCACCAATATCAGCTTTAACATAGATATTATAAACAACAGGAGCTGGATAACCACGATTTAGATAATAGTTTATTTTCGACCCAACTCGTCCATAAGGTCTAGTCGCTGATGAACCTATGGATTGAAAAAGAGATTGAGTAAAATTAAATAAAGTAGGTCTAGCATAGCAAGTCTGATTTTTATCCATTTCATCATAAATTTCACCCGGATATTCTTTAGACCACTGTTTAAAGGAACTGGAATTAACCGTAACATATTTATTCTTTCTGAGATCATCAAAAATATACTGAATTGGTCGCATAGAAGCAACACAACTAACAATATCTAAAATACAATTCTCTGTGGTTGGTGGTATTATCGAACCAGTCCTTTCACGGGCACCACTGGTACTCGGGCAAGTGCTTGGAACTGGTCTATTAGTGCAAGTCCGAGTCCTAGTCCCTTCACTTGGACAAATGGCTGGCAAAAATTCACTACAAGTCCAGACATCTCTAGTGCAAGTTGGTGATGGATTCGAAACTCTTAAAGTAATTTCTCCTCTAGCAGATCTACTAGGAGTATTGATACTCTGAACGACGACAGAAATAGTTGAGGTTCCTACTGGAAGAGTGGTTCGAAATTGAGAGGCATTTCTAGAAGGATAAGCAACAATGTTATTATTAATGCCATCACTATTTATGTACCAAGCATAGGTATAACTTTCATTCCTCTGGCCACCCGTCACTCGAGTCGAAAAAGTGATACTAGTACTAGCCGTGAGATTAGAATTATGTGAAGCAGTCACGCTCACTGCCAATCGTTCACTTGGTTGTTCACTGACACAGACACCGTTTGAGTTTCTAGTTTGGCCAGTTGGACATCCAGTATTAGGATTATTATTAGGATTACTATTAGGATTTTTTGACCAATACAATTTGGTTTGAATAGTCTCATAATTATTCCCGGCAACACAATAACGCAGGAGCATTTTTTGGGTCGAAGCATCCCAATATGAATAAAGAAGGTCACTATCGGAGATAACATCAACATCTGGCTCACTAACAGAAGCTCCGTTCGGCGGAGAAATATTTAACCCATTTTTACCAATATTATGAGTTGTAACGATCTTATTTAAACGGCCAAGGGCAGAACCGGTATCTCCTTTATCAATTAAGGGTTCAGTCTTGCTACAAAGATTAGTAATAGTCACCAGACCAGAAGTGGGAATTGGAACGGGAGTGCGATACTGCATGGGATACCACCAACGAAAGGTTCTAATTTGGGCCACCGAATTAACATAATTTGTTCCGGAATAAAAAACTTCTTGTAAATTCTGACCAAGACCGCCAAACAAAGCTGGCAAAAAGGCCAGAATGATTGGCCAAGTAAAAGCGTTGAGTTTGTAGTTCATAATTTAAGGACTAAGTTATTTTTTACTAATATAGCTAATGAGTATCGAGCCTAACGAGAGAATGGCCAATAAAAGAATAAACTTTTCCAATAAGTCTTTGACTTCATCAAGATTAACAAAATCAAAAACAAACAAAGCGGAAATTATAGCAATTAAGACCGTTAGAATAATAATGATAATTTTCAGAAAATTTTGCATAATTATAGAATAATGAGATTGATTTTAAAATTTAACCGCCACCGGTTCTCGTTCGGCTGAATCAGCTTCCAATTGGAAAAAGGCTTCCGCGCCAAATTTAAATTGTTTCGCTAAAATATTAGACGGAAAAGTGGCAATCAAAGTGTTCCAATCTCGGACATTACCATTGTAAAAACGACGAGACGCTTGAATCTTATTTTCGGTATCTGACAATTCATCTTGCAGTTTAGAAAAATTAGCTGAAGCTTTTAAATCGGGATAGGCCTCGGCGACCGCAAAAATACTTTTTAAGGCGCTGGCCAACTCGCCTTCGGCGACACTTTTATTTTCAGCACCGGTGGCAGACAAAGCCTTAGCTCGAGCCATCGTAACTTGTTCAAAGACGGTGCTTTCATGAGTGGCATAGCCTTTCACCGTTTCGACTAAATTAGGAATCAAATCATAACGACGCTTGAGTTGGACATCGATATCGGCCCAGGCCTCTTTGACTCGATTTTTAAGAGTAATAAAACGATTATAGGTAAAAACCAACCATAAAATAATAAGCACCAAGATCACTAACAAAATTGTGGTAAACATAATTTTTTAATTAAAGCTAAAAATTAAGATCTAGACTAAGTTTAAGTATAAAACTTTTAATTCCAAAAAGCTACTTTAATCCAAATTAGATAATTTGCAGTTAATTTCGTTCGTGCTATAATCTGACGGTATGCAATTTATTTCGCTTTACCTTCCCTATGTCCAAATTGGACTGGCGATAGCCCTAATTATCACGATTTTATTTCAACAAAGTGATGCTGGTCTAGGAAGCGCTTTTGGTGGTAATTCTTCCTCTAACCCTTTTAGCACTAAACGCGGTTTTGAAAAGACCCTTTTTATCATTACAATTATTTTAGCTATTTTATTCATCGCTTCGACTATTCTGGCTCTCTTCTAGTAGTTAATCTCCCCTAAAAGAAAGTGGGTTAGTCCGAGCTTAAGTTTTTTAATTTTATCGTGAAAGAACAATTGATTTCTGCTTGGTCTTGGTTTAAGACCAAATTTTTAGCGTCTTATCGGGCTTTAGGTTTACCAAGCTTCTCCGAATTGCGTTTGGCTATTTTATCTTTTTCTCCACGTCAACGTCTAAATTTAAGCTTAGTGGGTATAATTTTTGTTATTAGTTTCGGAGTTTTGTTATTTCGATTTAATGATTCCTTAGTAGTAGAAGTCGCTATCCCGGGTGGTAGTCTTAGTGAAGGTTTAGTGGGTATTCCTCATTTTGCCAACCCCCTTTTAGCCACCTCTGATGCCGATCGCGATTTAGTAGCTTTAATTTATTCGGGTCTCTTACGGCCAAGCGAAAATGGCACTCTCATTCCTGATTTAGCTGAAAGCTTTACTGTTTCAGAAGATGGTTTAATTTATACTTTTAAATTAAAGCCTAATTTACATTGGCAGGATGGGGAAAAAATTACCACCGCTGATATTGTTTTCACTCTCAAACGAGTAGTTGATCCGATTTTAAAAAGTCCGCGCCGAGCGAATTGGGACGGAGTCACTATAAATAAAATTAATGATTCTGAAATCCAGTTTGTACTTAAAAAACCTTACGCTTCTTTTTTAGTCAATACCACTATCGGGATTTTACCTAAACACTTATGGGAAAAAACTGCTTCTGAATCTTTTTCTTTAAGTAACCTCAATATTGAACCAATTGGTTCTGGACCTTACCAAGTCGCTTCTGTTCAAAAAAATTCAGCTGGCTTAGTCAATACCTATGAACTAGTCGCTTTTCCTGATTTTGCCCTGGGTCTGCCTCGTCTAGAAACTATCAAACTTAGTTTTTATCCCAATGAAAAAGAACTCCTAAGTGATTACTCCCTCGGTCGGATTAAAGCCGTGGGTGGTTTATCCCCAGATAGTCTTAAAATTTTTAATCAAGATCAAATCTCAAGACTACCACTACCACGAGTATTTGGAGTTTTCTTTAATCAAAATCAAGCCCGAGTTTTTACTAATACCGAAGTCAGAAAAGCGCTTGATTTAGCCACTAATAAACAAGCCATTATTGATCAAGCTTTAGCTGGTTATGGTGAAATTTTAGATAATGCTCTGCCACCGGGTTCACCAGGCTATCAAGCTAACACTAATCAAAATCCATTCAATTTAGAAAACGCTAAGAAATTATTAGCGGACAAAGGTTGGAAGCCGAATAAAGACGGTATTTTAGAGAAAAAAGTGACAGTCAAAAAAACTACGACTACCGAAACTCTGACTTTTTCCATTTATACTTCTAATGCCCCCGAACTAGTCAAAGTCGCTAAACTCCTCAAACAACAATGGGAAGTTTTAGGGGCCAGTATTACTATTCAAGTATTTGAACCAAGTGATTTAAGTGATAATTTTATCCGACCCCGAAAATATGATGCTCTACTCTTTGGTGAAGTGTTAGGGCGCAATCCCGATCTCTTTCCTTTCTGGCACTCTTCCCAACGTCTTGATCCCGGTTTGAATATTGCCATGTATACCAATATTAAAGCTGACAAATTATTAGAAGAAGCTCGAGCGACCAGCGATCCCGAACAACAAAAAGAAAAATATCGTCTGTTCCAAGCAGAAATTTCGAAAGATACTCCCGCCATCTTCCTCTATTCACCTTATTATCTCTATTTTTTACCAAGTGAAATTAAGGGTGCTATTTTTTCAACCATCACTACTCCGGCCGAACGTTTTGAAAATGTCTATCACTGGTATCGTCAAACCGATCAATTATGGCGCTTCTTAGCCAAACCTCAAGATATAATTAATAATTAGTAAATTTATGACCAACAAACGACCGACTGAACAGAGACATTTTACTCAGTCACCATCCAAAACTGAAGTCTCAGCCGAAAAAACTTTTCCAATTTCTCGTTTGGCTAAAAAGAAAAACAATTTTCCGCCTCGCTCCAAAAGTAGAGCCAGTAGTAATCGCCGACCGAGAAATAATTTTGGTAGCCAACAATCCAGTTCCAATCAGGAAAAAATTGTTAAAGAAAAAATCCCTGACATTAGTAAGGGGGTTATTCGAATTATCCCCCTAGGAGGAGTCGAAGAAATTGGTAAAAATATGACCGCGGTAGAAATCGGTCAAGATATTATTGTCGTTGATGCTGGTTTGGCTTTCCCGGGTGATGATGCTCCTGGTGTTGATTATATTATCCCTGATACCACTTATTTAGAACAACGAAAAGATCACATTCGAGCTCTCGTTGTCACACATGGTCATCTCGATCACATTGGCGGTATTCCTTATATTATGGATAAAATTGGCAACCCCCCAATTTATACTTCGCTCTTAACGGCCGTAATGATTAAAAAACGCCAAGAAGAATTCCCTCATCTCCCCACCCTTAATATCCACGTCACCAAATCTGGCGAATTAATGAAAATCGGCCAAATCCGTTGTCGCTTTTTTGCTATTTCCCACACCGTCCCTGATTCCATGGGAGTAATTATTGCCACTCCTCACGGTAATTTAGTTTTTACTGGCGATATTAGAATTGAAAACGAAAATGGAGTCCCGGTTGATTATGAAGTCAAAACTTATAGCGAGATTGGAAAGGAAAAAAATCTTCTCCTAGTCGCTGATTCCACTAACGTCGAAAAGCCCGGTTTTTCTTATCCGGAAAAAATGGTTCAAGAAAATATTAAAGAAATTATTCGCAACATCAAGGGCCGATTAATCATTGGTACTTTTGCCTCTTTATTAGAACGAATTATTTATATTATTTTAGCGGCGGAAGATTTGGGAAAAAAAGTGGCGATTGAAGGCCGATCGATGAAAAACAATATTGAAATTGCTAAGGAATTAGGTTTACTAAAAGTAAAAGCTGGGACTTTGATTGGTTCTGATGAACTGGATTCTTTTCCTGATGATAAAATTGTTATCATGGCCACCGGGGCCCAAGGCGATGAATTCGCAGCCCTAATGCGAATGTCCCAAAAAGAACATAAATTTGTTAAAATTAAAAAGGGTGACACTATTTTGCTTTCCTCATCAGTTATTCCCGGTAACGAAAAATCGGTCCAAAAATTGAAAGACAACCTTTCTCGCCAAGGAGCCAAGATCGTTCATTATGGTATTGCTAATGTTCATTCCAGTGGTCATTCTTATCAAGGTGAATTGGAGTGGATTCATAAAATGATTAAAGCTAAATTTTTTATTCCCGTTCATGGTCATCATTCGATGCTTCGAGTCCATGCCGATTTAGCAGAGCGTTTAGGTTCACCAGAAAAAAATATCATCGTCCCTGATAATGGCTCAATTATTGAAATTAGTGAAGATGGCACCAAAATTAGTATTCTCAAGTCTAAGGCCGAATCAAGAGTGGTGATGGTTGATGGTTTAGGCACTAATAATGTTCAAGAAGTAGTGATCCGAGACCGTCAAATGTTAGCCCAAGACGGTATGTTTGTTATTATCGCCATTGTCGATGTTCAAAATGGCAAGATTCGCAAATCACCTGATATTATTTCTCGCGGTTTCGTCTACCTCAAAGAATCTCAAGAATTACTTCGAGCGGTTCGTTCAGTGGCAAAAAAAACAATTGAGGATTCAACCGCTAAAATGAATCCGATCAATATTGATTATGTTAAAAATAATGTCCGTGAAGAATTAGGTAAATATCTTTTCCAAAAAACTCACAAACGACCAATTATTTTGCCAGTGATTATCGAAGTTTAGGAAAGTTATAAAGTTTGTAAGTTTGTAAGTTGCAACTCGAAATTACCATATAGTATAATTTCGAGTTGTTTCTAGAGACAAAAAACTTACAAACTGGGGTTTTTAAAATAATGTTATTAACCCTCTTATATAAACCAAAAATTTAATTTGTGTTAAAATATAGCCTATGTCTACCAAAATTCTTCGTCATCATACTTATTGGGCCGTTTTTTTTATGGCCTTTTATAGTTCCCTCCCGGCTTATATCAACTCTTCTTTTTTAAGCCAACGAGTTTCAGCCCAAGCGATTGGTTTAGTTTACTCGGCTAGCTCAATTTTAATCATTCTAGCTATTCTAAAACTAAATTATTTTCTTAATCGTTTTGGTTTACTAACCACCACTATTTTTCTAAGTGTTCTAGCTAGTCTAGTGATCTTACCCCTAGTTTTAGGTGGTCCCTTTTGGTTAGTCATTGGCACCTTTATTATTTATTTGGCTTTAGGTTCGATTATTCGTTATCAATTAGATATTTATTTAGAGAATATTTCTAATAATGCTAACACTGGAGCTATCCGAGCTTGGTCACTAACCGCTCTCAATATCGCTTGGCTCGGCTCACCTCTGTTAGCCGCTTGGTTACTGGGAGTAGGTAATTATGCTTTAGTTTTTCTCATCTCGGCTCTGACTCTCTTACCTTTTATTTTATTGCTCACTTTTTTTATGACTGAATATTTTCCTCAGCCAAATTCTAAAGCTAATTCTATTTTCTATAATTTCTATTTACTCAGGAGCCAAAAAAACCAAAATAGCCATGATTTAAAAAATATTCTATTAATTGATTTTGCCCTTAACTTTTTTTACTCCTTGATGGTTATTTATATGCCACTTTATCTCCACACTAAAATCGGTCTAACTTGGACCGAAATTGGTTTTGCCTTTTCCATTATGCTTTTACCTTTTGTTCTCTTTGAGATTCCACTCGGTCGACTAGCAGATAAAGTTTATGGTGAAAAAGAGATTCTTATTGCCGGATTGACTCTAACTGGTCTAGCCACCATTGTGGCGGGTTTATTTAGTGGTTCGAATTGGATCTGGTGGGCGGTTATTCTTTTTGCCACTCGCACCGGCGCTGCTTCAGTCGAAATCATGAAGGAAACTTACTTATTCAAAAAAATTAACAGTCAAGATATTGCCATTATCGGTTTATCCCGCTTGAATAGTCCCCTCGCTTCACTAGTGGGGCCCTTATTGGGTGGCCTAATCTTATTGGTGGCTAACTTTCACTGGCTTTTTGTCCTCTTAGGAATTTTTATCCTAACAATGATTATTAATGCTTATCGCTTAGTTGATACTCGTTAAAAAATTGATAAACTTATCAAAAAAACATTCTCACATTCTCAAGAATGTGAGAATGTTTTCAACTTTGCATTTTTAACTTTCAACTTTCAACTTTTCAGTTTTAACTTTTTCCGCCAGCTAGCGGATTTTAATTACCCATAGTTTCTCGCAATTGGCAAAATTCGCATTGAGAATTATCACATCGTTTATCCCAAAAAGCCACACTAATAATTTCATCAGCGACTCGTTTGATTAAAGTTTCTAAATCAGCAATTTCCTGATCGCTAACGATGAAACTTTCTTTTTTATATTTACCACTACTGTTGGGCTCGATAAAATCAATATCACCAGAAACCATCTGATAGCGACCATTATCATAATGATCCAATAATAATTTATAAAAAGCTAATTGGCGCTTCAAAGATCCTTCTGATTCATCATCTGAATCATCATCCCCTTCAATCTTACTTCGACTTTTAGTTTGACCAGTCTTGTAATCAACCACATTTACTTCATTACCAGTGCCCAAAAATTCGAGCTTATCTATTTTTCCCGTTAAAACAATTTCCGTCGGCTTGGCGCTATCAGTTTTTAAAATAATCCCTTTGATATCAAATTCAGTCAGAACATTAGTTCGCCAAGAATCGTGATAATGATCATAGTACCCAGCTAAAGCTTTCTCTCCTCGTTTTTTAAAATCCGGATACTCTTCAGCCGGCAAGGCTTGACGGGCAAGGCTTCGTTCAAAAGCCAACAATAAAAATTCTTTGGTGGCTGATTCATTATTATCTTTAAACTGATCAAAAAAATCACATAAGGCAGCGTGAATCGCCGTCCCATAAAGAAGATGTCTAGCCAGTGCCTTTGGTAAACGTAACAAATTCATATAAAAATATTTCCAAGGACAAGTTAGATAATTATTCAAATGGGTCACCGAAAAACCTCGAGCGCTGAACAGAGCTCTAACAAATTCTTGATTACGGATATCTAAAGCTTCCACCTTTCCTGCTCGATAACGGAGGTCAGGCCAAGCCGAAACTTCCGTTTCCAATTGATCTAGATTAAGTTTTTCAGATAATAAGGGGTCTAATTCAGTCACAAAGATACTAGGTAAAAGTTCTTTCAAATTTTTTCCTTGCCGAGAATAAGAAATCGTCAACCCTTTTCTGGCTCGAGTCAAAGCCACATAAAATAAACGCCGTTCATCATCAAGAGCTTCGGTTTGATCTAAATTATTTCCGACTAGAGAAAAAATTTGACTCGGTAATTTAATTAATTCTCGATGAGTTTTATTACCCCAATGTTTATCATTAACATAAATAATATAAACATAATCAAATTCTAAGCCTTTAGACCCATGAGCCGTCATCAACCTAACTCGGCCAGCTCTAACCCCATCACTATTTTTCTTTAATCTAATTTCATGTTTTTCCAGCATCTCTAAATAGTCCATAAAATCAGTCAGTTTGGCATTTCGTTTTTTTTCCAACAGAGCTTGGGCTTCATCAAACAAAGCATTGATGCGCTCGATTTTTTCAACATTCCCTGGGCTATTCAAAATCTCGGCTAACAGGCCACTATCTCGAAGTACTGTCTCAAATAAAACCACCACATCAAGTTCACTCGCTAAGCGATTAAACTCAGCTAATTTTAAATACCAGTTATTAATTTTGACCGCCCCCGCTAGTCCCAATTTTTTCAAGTAAGTTAAATTTTTTCCAGCCTCATAAGCATTAATTTTTTCTCGACCAACCGCTTCCGTAAATTTAAATACGTCGAAAGCTTCAATATCTAAAAATCGCAGATGAAGAGTCTCAATCAAAGCCCGGCTATCACCAAAATTATTGACCGCTCGAAGAATTTTGATCAACTTATTAACTTCCTGATCGTCCAATAAATCTTGATTTGATTCAATCGAAAAAGGGACTCCCTCTTTAGACAACATCGCCGAAACAGAAAAGGCATCTTGATTGTCTCGATAAATAATCGCGATTTCCTCCGGCTTTACTCCGGCCGAAATTTTACTGGCAATATCTTTAGCCACAAAATAATCCTCTACTTCGACTCGAGATAATTCCGCTAGTTTGACTCTCTCATTTAAATGTTTAGTTTGCGTAGTCAACTTTTTATCTCCAGCCAATAAACTATGGGCTAAATCCAAAATTACTTGCGAAGAACGGTAATTATTTTCTAAAATAATTAACTTAGCTGATGGATATTTATTTTTAAAATAAAGAAAATTTTCTAATGACGCTCCCTGAAAACGAAAAATAGCTTGCTTGTCATCTCCCACCACAAACAAATTCGGCTGATCATAAAAATCAGCTAATTTTTCTAAAATACCATTTTGAGCATTATTGGTATCTTGATGTTCATCAACCAAAATATACTGATAAGTTTCTTGTAAGGATAGAAGTAAATCGGGATCAGTTTTCAGCGCTTCAAAAGTCTGACTAATCATATCGCTATAATCGTAATATTTATATTCTCGCAGTTTTTTCTCATAAGTCTCATAGACCAAAACTAGTTCTTGATTTTTTTCAATTCTTTTTAGCTCTTCGGTATATTTAGTCTTTAATTTTCCTTCGTAGCCTTTTTTAGTACTGTAAAGATCTTCAATTTGCCAAAATTCGCTCTCAATCTTTTTAAGTTCTGAAGCTAATTTAGCCGGACTAACACCTTCTTGTTTTAATTGGCCAATCGCATTTTTAGCTTCTTTTAAATAATAGAAAGGGTCACCAAAAGTAGTTAGTCTGTTTAAATTCAATTCTGAAAAAACTTCTTCTAAAACTTTTATTTGATCGACTTCAGTAATATTGACTGCTCCAATAATGGTCGGAAAATCTTCGGGCCGATTGCGAATAATTTCATTACAAAAACCATGAAAAGTATTAATCACTACTCGATAAGCGGGATTACCGATAATTTCCCGTAAACGTTTACGCATGGCCAAAACCCCCGATTCAGTAAAGGTAAGCGCTAGAATATTTTCTGGTCGAGTATCAGTTTGGACTAAGATATTAGCAATCCGTAAAGCTAAAATCTGGGTTTTTCCGGTACCCGGGCCAGCCGAGACTAAAACTGGGCCTTCGATAGTATCGACGGCTTCTTTTTGAGCTAAATTAAGTTGTTGATAGGCTTCTTGAAATTTTTGATTAGCCATTGGACCTATTCTAGCATTTCTGTTTAATCTTTTCTTCTCTTAAATTTTAAGTGGTTTTTTGACTGATTAAGAAAAATAGTCTATAGTTTGCTTATCTTGGATTAAAAATTCATTTTTAATTTTAGATTTTTAATTTTTAATTTATCAAATATGCTCCACGATCAAATCAAAGAAGAAATCAAAACCGCCCTGAAGGCTCGAGCTGAAGTCCGACTGCAAACTCTCCGAAATTTAGTTTCGGCTTTTGTCACTGAAGTGACAAGTAAAAATCGAAAACCTGATGAAAAATTAACTGATGAAGAAGCTTTGGTCGTAATCAAACGTCTGGTTAAACAACGTCAAGATTCGATTGAGCAATTCACCGCTGGTGGTCGGGCTGATTTAGCTCAAGCCGAAGAAGCCGAGATGGCTATCTTAAAAACTTATCTGCCGGCCGAAATGCCGACAGACCAAATTAAAGCTATTGCTTTAGCTAAAAAAACCAAACTCGGAATTAACGATCGAGCTAAAATTGGTATTTTAGTCGGAGCGGTGATGAAAGAAACCAAAGGTCAAACCGATGGTAAAATTGTCAAAGAGATTGTTGAAAGTTTGTTTTAGAAAATTAAAAAAACCGGTCATCACTTTTTTAAAATGACAACCGGCACTGTGCGTTTATGAAACTTTTGTTGGCCTTTTTAGACCATAGGCAGCCCCCTTTCTAACTTACAACCTTATGCCTATGTCACCACCCGACCCCGAGTCGTCAGTGACTACGACCAAAGACTAAAATTAGTATAGTAAATACCTCAAAAAAAGTCAAATAAATAGCCAAAATAAAAAGCCGTTGACCTAACGACTTCAAGAAAAAAATAAATGGAAGGTCACGCTTTGAAAACATTGGAAACGTGACCTTCCAGCCTGACCACTAAAAACGCGTCGATTCGTTAGACAACCTAGGTGTAAAGATGGGTTTTGGGACTTCCAATCAGACCATAGGCTTTCCCCTCCAAAGACCAATTCCAAAGCTAATTTAAATATAGCAAAAACCTGACAAATTATAAATAGCCAGCCTGTGTATAAAGTATCTTGGCTTCCGCTTTATCTAAAACTAGTTTTTTTAATAACAATAAAAGCGGAAATTTTTTAGCCCGAGGACCAAGCAAATCTAACAAAATCGGCAAGGAAGCTTGACCTTCACTGATTTGACTTAAATCTTTCCCATTAACTAAAGATTGCCCAACTTGAAAATTAAATGAATCCAAACTAAAACCGGTCGCCAACAAATCCCCCAAGCCGGCTAAACCAAAAAAAGTCTCTGTTTTAGCCCCAAAAAAATGACCGATTTTAATCATTTCCTGTAAAGCCTCCGTCAAATATAGAGCGCGAGCATTAGCTCCCCATTTTAAAGCTTCTCCCGCCCCTAAACCAAGAACATAAATATTTTTCAAAACCCCAGCAATGCTTACCCCAGCCAAATCAGAACTAGTCTCCACTCGCAATTTAGGATTACTTAGAAGTGGAGCTACTAAATCTAACACTTTAGCTCGTTTACTAGCCAAAACAGCTCCGCCGGGTAAATTAGCTTTTAATTCTTCGGCTAACATCGGTCCACCTAAAACTCCTAAATAACAGCGGGGAACAATTTTACTAATAAATTGAGTCGCGGTTAAACCTTGACTAGCTTCCAAACCCTTAATTAAAGAAACTAAAACTTGTTTAGCCTTAAGATAGGGTTCAATAAAAAACAATACTTCTCTTAAAGCACTCGATGGTACACATAAAAAAATTACTTCCGCCGAATCAATAATGGCCGGCAAAGATTGATCTGAATCTTGATTTAAACCAATTAATTGGTCAGCGAATTTATCCCAAAAATAAACCGAATGGCCCTTTTGAATAATCAAAGAGCCTAAAGTTCGGCCCATTTCCCCTGCTCCAATAATCGCCACTTTAGTCATGGGCCAAATTATACCACATTTATATCTGCTATTATAAAATAGCTTCATTTTTACATAGGGTGGTCCTATGTAAAGACTGGTCAATTGGGTCATTTTTTGTTAGATTAAAAGCGAGAGAAAAAAGAAGAATATTTAAAAAATTATAAAGGTTCAAAAGAGAAGTTAGATATAATAGACAAACATTGCGGGATCATCTAATGGTAGTCGCCTTATCGGCGACCCGCCGATAAGGCGGGGATAAAAAATATGTATTATTTATATATTTTAGAAAGTAAAAAAAATAAAAGACGCTACGTTGGATCCACTAGTAATTTAAAACGTAGATTACTAGAACATAATAATGGACAAGGTGGTAAATATACTCACGACAATCGTCCATTTGTATTAATTTATTATGAAGCTTATATTAATAAATTAGATGCAATACAAGCTGAGAAATTTTACAAAACAGGTTACGGTCGAGAAATTCTAGCTGGTAAATTAAGTCATTTTTTGTTAGCTTGAGTTTGTAATATTTTAAACATTCCGCCTAGATTTTCTAAAAAACCTAAGCGGATAATTGCGGGATCATCTAATGGTAGGATAGCAGACTCTGAATCTGTTCATCTTGGTTCGAATCCAAGTCCCGCAGCCGATTTTTAAGCGTAAAAATCGCGTCGAAACGAACACGCTTTCGACGAGAATAAAATCTAACGCGAAGCGACCTTATTAAGCGTAAAATTCGCGTCGAAATTAGCAAATTTCGACGCAGATAAAAAGGATCGAAACATTCCATCATCAAAAATAAATAATTTAAAAAATTATGTCTAAATCACGACTAATAATTCTAACCTTAATTCTTATCCTGGCTCTTGGCTTTTTATGGTTTACAACTAGGTCTTTAAAAATAAATAAACTTCCAACAGACGAACTAGGTCCGATACTTACTTGTACGAAAGAAGCCAAGATTTGTCCCGATGGTAGTGCCGTCGGCCGAACCGGTCCTAATTGCGAGTTTGGAGCTTGTCCAAATTAAAAAATAGTTTCCAATATTAAATTTAATCAATTAAAAATATGCTCTTAGAATTTTATGGTCAAGATTGTCATTATTGTCTCGAAATGGAACCTTTAGTAGAGAAACTAGAAAAAGAAACCGGGGTCAAAGTGGAAAAATACGAGACTTGGCACAATGAAGAGAACGCTCGAAAGCTTGAGGAGATCGATCGCGATCGTTGTGGTGGTGTTCCCTTTTTCTACAATACCGAAACTGAAGAATTTATCTGTGGTGGCGCTGATTATGAAGAACTAAAAGCTTGGGCCAAAAAGTAAAGTTCTAAATTATTTAGCAGGTCTGGTGTTAATCGCTTGTCGCAAATCGGCAAAAGTGCCACCGACTTTTTTACCAGGATTAAATATATTGTTGGGATCAAAAATAGTTTTAGTTTGAGTGAATAATTCCACCATCGGAGCACCAAACATTTGAAGTAAATAGGGAGTTCTGATAATTCCGTCATTATGTTCGGCGGAAATAGAACCGTGATACTGAAGGACCAGATCATAAACTTTTTGGGATAACTCAACAATCACATCGGCTGATAAAGGTGAGGCTAAATCCATAAGGGGAATAATGTGAAAATTACCATCGCCCGGATGACCCGCGATAGTATAGACCAATTTATAGTCATCAATTAATTTTTGGACTTGAGGCAAAAATACTGGTAAAAATTCTGGTTTGACAATAATATCTTCAATAAACGGAGCAGTCCGCATACCTTTAGTGTGTTTGCGTAAAAGATTAAAACTCTCTCGCCTGATCCGCCAATACTTTTCCGCTTCTTGACTCGAACGAGCTAATTTGATCGGATAATTAAATTTCAATAAATGAGCTTTCAAAGCCTCAATTTTTTCTTTAATTTCTTTTGGTTCATGCCCGGTAAATTCAACCATTAAAATTAATTTAGGTAATTTTCGACTTAATAAAACTAGAAAAGCTTCTGGTAAAAATTGCCAAGCTAAACGTAGCGAGTGCCAGAAACCAATTTGAGTAAAAAAATCGGGAAAAAATTTAACCGCTAATTTCAAACTGTAGTCATCATAAGATTCGATGCTATCCGGACCAAAGGGCAAAATTTCATTAATCATTTCACTGATATGAGACAATTCTGGTAGAAAAACGGTTAGTAGATTAGAGTAGGGTTCCACTGGAACTAATTTGAAAGTAATCTCAGTGACTAAAGCAAGAGTCCCTTGAGAACCAACAATCAAACGACAGAGATCGAAAGTATCAGTAGTTTGATCATAAACATTCCATAAATAATAACCAGAAGAATTTTTTGAGACTTGAGGTTTAGCTGATTTAATTTCAGAGTAATGATCATCAATTAATTTCTTTAACGAACGATAGACACCACCTTCAAAATCGGTTTGAGCAATCTTTTGAGCTAGTTCATCGGGAGTTAAGGGTTTAACGACATATTCATTAGCATCGGAAAAAATAACTTTTAATGACGCAATATGGTCTTCCGTCTTGCCATATTTAAGACTTTTTTCGCCACCGCTATTATTAGACACCATACCGCCGACCGCGCATAACTCACGGGAAGCTGGATAAGTCGGCATCAATCCCCCTTTAGCTAGAGTGGCTTTTTCGAAATTACGATAAAAACAACCCGGTTCGACCGTCGCCAAGGTCGAGCTAACATTTTTAATTTGATTTAAATAGCGAGTAAAATCAATAATAATCGAAGCGTTAATCGCTCCCCCCGACATATCCGTCCCGGCTGAACGAGCGGTTAGAGAAAGAGTTGGGTCTTCAACCCGATGCTGATTAACCCAAGCGACTAAAGTTTTAAGATCAGCCACCGATCGAGGAAAAACCACTAATTTTGGCTTAATTTCAAATAAACTAGCATCATAAGAATAAAGAGCTAGAGTCGCTGGAGATGAATCTAAGTCTCCCTTGAAAATTGGTTTCAAACTGGCAAAAATAGATTCAGGCATAAAAATTAAGAGAACTTAAATTCGGGTGTAGCGACGAACCGCCAAATAACTCGCGATGAAACCAAGCGCTAAACCAGAGCTAAGAAGAACCAAAAAGATCATGGGAAAATTACTGATATAATACGAAACTAAATCGATCCCGCCAAAAACATTGATCGTCGTGGCTTTAACCCAAGCCACACTAGGATAAAGTCCAAAGAGGGCCAGCAGGGTGCCTAAAAAGCCCGCCGTCAAACCTTCGACCAAGAAAGGCCCTTTGACATAGACATTACCCGCGCCCACCAAACGCATCACCGAAATTTCTTCGCGAGAAATATAAATCGCTAAAGTGATCGTATTGAAAGTGGCAAAAATAGCTAAACAAATCATGACTGTACTAATCACTAGACCAACTCTTTTAATCAGAGCAATAATCCGACTCAAGCGGTCAACAATATCTTTTTTGAAACTAATTTGATCAATAATCGAACGATTGACCGATAGAGAACCTTCTTCGTTATTTAGAAAATTAGCAATACTTTCATATTGAGCCGGATCTAGTGCTCGAACATTAATCCGAGCTCCAAAGGGATTACCCACTTCATCTAGAGATTGCAACAACAAAGCATTATCTTGATGTCTTTGCTTAAAAGCTTCGTATTCTTCCTCCCGAGTGATTAGGGTCACCTCTTTAACCTCAGCTAAGGCTTCTAATGATTTTTTCAGAGCTTCAATCTCATTAGTATCAGCCGTTGACTTAAAAGAGATACTAATATCAACCTTAGTTTTTATTTCATCAATAATACCATTCAAAAAAGCTGAACCAATCATCAGTGCCCCAATGGTATATAAAGAAACCGTAATGGCTAAAACCGAAGCC
Source organism: Candidatus Vogelbacteria bacterium CG22_combo_CG10-13_8_21_14_all_37_9 (assembly GCA_002772495.1). GTDB lineage: Bacteria > Patescibacteriota > Minisyncoccia > Phycocordibacterales > XYD1-FULL-46-19 > 21-14-all-37-9. The sequence goes on from PCSX01000030.1 coordinate 17,549, forward strand.
AAAGAGACTAAACCATTACGCCAAAAATTAACAAAACCAGAGTATAAAATTCGTTTTAAATTAATCCAAATCATTGTATTTTGTGCTTTTTATCATCACTCTTAATCCGACCATTTTCAATTTCAATTACTCGCTTAGCAATTTTTTCGATCACATCGGGATTATGAGTAGTTAAAATAATAGTGGTGCCTAAATCATTAATCTTTTTCAAAATTTCGATCACTTCGGTCGCATTATCCGGATCAAGACTACCGGTCGGCTCATCAGCGATTAAGAGATCGGGTTGATTAATAATGGCTCGAGCAATCGCCACGCGCTGTCTTTCTCCACCGGATAATTCATGAGGAAAATGCCAAAGTCGATCGCCGAGTCCCACAATATCTAAAACATGAGGCACATCATTTTTAATATCAGCTTCATTGCGACCAGCTACTTCCATGGCAAAAGCGATATTTTCATAAGCAGTTTTATTAGGTAAAAGTCGAAAATCCTGAAAGACACTACCCACTCGGCGTCGTAATTTAGGAATAGCAAAACGATTCAAAGAATGAACATCAACGGATTCAAAAAAGACTTTGCCTGAACTCGGTTTATCCTCAGCTAAAATCATTTTTAATAAAGTGGTTTTACCAGCTCCAGAGTGGCCAACAATTGAGACAAATTCACCGGGTTCAATCGTAAAAGAAACCTTATCTAAAGCGACTGTTTCCGGATTATAAATTTTAGACACTTTGTCGAAATAAATCATAATAGATAAACTTAAAATTTAAAACTCAAAACATAAAACTGAAGCTCCAATCTTTAAACTCTAAATCTTGAGCTTTACTCTTTGCGTTTTAAACTTTGAGCTCATCGTAATTATAACAGAAAGCAGATTTTATCCAAAATCCAATGCTTAAGTAAAGACGAATCTAATTTTAGTCAAATTTTAGGTCTTTTTCTGCCTTCAAAAAATCCTCAATGTCACCATTTAAGACCGCTTCGACATCACTCGTCTCATAATCCGTCCGATGATCTTTAACCATTTTATAGGGGTGAAGGACATAGGAACGAATTTGGTTCCCCCATTCGATTTCAGTGGTTTTACTAATATATAAACCTTGTTCTTTTTTTAATCTCTCTTCTTCAAGTCGTTTGTAAATCTTACCCCGCAAAAGAGTTAGGGCTAATTCTCTGTTTTGCTGTTGGGAACGCTCTGATTCCGAGTGGACAGTCAAACCAGTCGCTAAATGAGTGACTCGCACCGCCGTCTCTCGCTTATTGACATTCTGCCCACCCGGACCACTGGAACGAGTAAATTCTATTTTCAGATCTTCGGGTTTTAGTTCAACATCACCAGTTTGAGCCAGTTCAGGAATGACTTCGACTAAAGCAAAAGAAGTATGACGCAATTTCTTAGCATTAAAAGGTGATAATCGGACCAAACGATGGACTCCCGATTCATTTTTTAATTGACCATAAACACCTTTACCCATTAGTTCAAACGTAATATTACGATAGCCACCTTGTTCATTTTGATTTTGATGAATAACTTTTAAGTCAAAATTATGTTTAACGGCATATTTGGAATAAAGTGTGAACAACATACTGGCAAAATCTTCAGCATCATCCCCACCAGCACCGGCCAAGATCGTTACTATGGCCGATCCCTGATCATATTTACCCTGACCAGCCAATTCCGCCTTTAAATCACCTAAGTCCTTAATTTTTTGTTGAGCCAAATCTTTGTCAGACCAAAAATCAGGCTCGGCCATTTCTTGCTCAAGCTCCGAGATTTTTTGAGCAATATCTAATTTTTCCTGATTCTTATTTTTAGTCATTAAATTTTTAATTTTACATTTTTAACTTTAAATTTATTGGAGCCGAAGGCCGGGATTGAACCGGCGGCCTACACGTTACGAATGTGTCGCTCTACCAACTGAGCTACTTCGGCAAATTTTGGCGGGCCAGATTGAGCTAGGGTGGCATTATTAAGTGGGTAAATCTACCAACTGCTTGCCCGCCATAGGTTTTTAGTTTACTGAAAGCTGGGCGGGAGCTACTTCGGCAGATTTTGACAGGAAGAATACTCTAACTATCTTAAAATCAGACCTTAACTAATCCTCCTAAATTAACACAAAAAATCCCTATTGGAAACAGGGATTTTTTGTGTTGGAGCCAATGCTCGGGTTTGAACCGAGGACCTTTCCCTTACCATGGGAATGCTCTACCAGCTGAGCTACATTGGCAAGATATAATATAATTAAACGCCATTTCGGAAGTAAGACCAGACTTTAAAAAACTTCCTCTCGCCCGCCAGAATCCTGAGTTTCGCGAAGGATTACGGCGGGAGCTACATTGGCAAGATGCGATACAATCAAACACATTTTCGGAGGTAAAACCAAAATCAAAATTAGCCTTTTAAAGCATCGAAACTTGGTCGATTTTAACATAGACCTAAAATCCATTCAACCATCTTAAAAAAGTGCCCCACTAATCTTGCGACTAGTGGGGCAGTCTATACTAAACCTGACTTTGTTTTTAAAGAGCTGGGCTCTCCCTAGGACGAAAAGCCCAGTGCGGAACCATCTCTTCGAGCGGAAGCCAGAAAGCTAGCACTCCAAAGTCAGGTAA
>PCSX01000012.1:0-6467 GCA_002772495.1 Candidatus Vogelbacteria bacterium CG22_combo_CG10-13_8_21_14_all_37_9
ATTTTATGGACAGATTCGCAAGCAATGCAACAGATCTTTTTTAATTATAAAAAACGTCGGGCTCATATTGCTGAAATTGTTAAAGTGGTGACGGAAAATAATTTTGAGGGGATTGATATTGATTATGAAAATAAATTTGCCTACACTAAACCTTATTTTAGTAAATTTTTACGAGAATTAAGTTCAGCTTTACATCTGAAAAAGAAAATACTGATTTGTACGATTGAACCACGTACCCCTTCGACTTCACGTTTTAATCTTATTCCTCTAGATTTAGCTTACGTCAATGATTATGCGGTTATAAATTCGGTCTGTGATCAAGTGCGTTTAATGGCTTATGATCAGCTGAATGTTGATATTCGTCTTAATCAGCAAAAAGGCCAGAGTACTTATTATGTTCCGATTGCCGATCGAGACTGGGTGCTAAAAGTTATTAATTTAGCTAAACAAAGTATTGATCCGAAAAAATTAGTTTTGGGTCTGGCTAATTATGCTTATGAATTTGAAGTCTCGGGTTCGAGTGGTCATTATACTTATAAAAAAATCCGGGCCCTAACTTATAAGGCTTTTATGACCTTAGCTAAAGAGCAGGGGGCCAGTCCTATTAGAAATTTAGCTGGTGAATTGAGTTTTGTTTACACGACCAGTAGTGGTAAGACCAGAGTTCTATCTTTATCTGATTCGGTAGCTATTGCTGAACAGATTAAACTAGCCCAAGAGACTGGTTTGGCTGGAGTGGTTTTGTTTCGAGCCGATTCGGAAGCAGACCCAATGATTTGGTCGCTGTGGCCTTAAATTAGAGAGAGGAAATCTAATGAATTTAAACTATACCAGATTTCCACGGTCGTGGAAATCTGGTATAGTTTAAATTTGGATTAATGAATAGTCATTTACTCAATAATCAAGATTCAGAATCAGTCAAAAGTGATGAAGAACTGGTGACTTTGACTTTGACTAAATCTGATTATTTTGCGGATTTGATAGATCGTTATCGAGAACCACTGACTCGCTATTTACGTCGGCGGGCTAATATTAGTTGGGAAGAGTTGGAGGATTTATTGCAGGAGATTTTCATTAAAGCCTATCTCAATCTCAATGATTTTGACCGGCATTTAAAATTTTCGTCTTGGATTTATCGGATTGCCCATAATCAGTCAGTTGATCAGTGGCGAAAAACTAAATCTCAGCCGACAGAATTAATTGATCCAGCTGGTAATTTTTGGTCACTTTTAGCTGATGAATTTGATTTAGAACAAGAAGCTAATCAAAGGGAAGGAGCGGAAAAAATAAGATCTTTGGTCGCTCAACTACCTAGCGCTTATCGGGATGTTTTAACGTTACGTTTTTTGGAAGATAAAGATTATCAAGAGATAGCCGATATTTTAGAAAAACCACCCGGAACAGTCGCCACCCTTCTAAATCGCGCCAAGCCTAAACTGCGTCAATTATGGATTAAAGCTAATAAAAAAAATTATGAATAAAGATTTAAGCCAAAAAATAATTACTAAAATCAAGACTGACAAAATTGTTCCTCGACCGCGCTGGCAGTTTTTAGTGCTCAATAGTGCTTGGTGGTTTTTATTTACTTTGTCGACTTTTTTGGGGGTGATCGTTTTTAGTCTCTTATTTAAAAATATTGCTGATAATGATTGGCAAATCTATTCAGCTATCGGCAAGACTTTGACTAGTAAAATTTTCTTCTCTCTACCTTATTTATGGTTAATTCTTTTAATTTTGATTATTTATTTGGCTTGGCGAGAATTGAAACAAACCCGAGGGGCCTATCGCCATAATTTGACTTTAATTTTAGCTGGCAGTTTGAGTTTGAGTTTTTTTCTGGGTGGACTGACTTATCAATTAGGTTTTAGCGATCGCTTAGAAAGAGGTTTGAGTACTTTTATTCCTCAATATCAAATTTATCAAATTCGTAGTTCTGGTCTGTGGGATAAACCGGAAATTGGTTTTTTGGCCGGTGAAATTACAGTGGTGTCTGATGCTAATAATTTTCTTTTGAAAGATGTTGATAAAAAAATCTGGATTATAGAAGGTCAGAATATTGTCTGGACGGGACAGGCTAAACCAAAAGTTCGATCTCTGGTTAAGATTAGTGGTTTTTTGAGTGATGATCATCATTTTGTGGCTCAGAGTGTGAGGTTATGGCAACCTTAGAATTTAGGTTTAAAGGTGTCCACTTTGCGTAGCTGGCTCATAATGTTATTATTTTAGTAAGTTTTAATCACTCAATTTTTTTGGGGTTTTAATTTTATCTTATGACCAATCAAAACATTAAAGATTCTGATGCCGATGGCTTACTTGATTCAGTAGAAAAACGACGAAAGACCAATCCGTTAAAAGCGGATAGTGATGGTGATGGTTTGAATGATTATGAGGAACTTAATGTTTATGGCACTAATCCTTTGAAACGAGATACTGATGATGATGGTATGAGTGATGGTGATGAAATCAAACGGGGGCGCAATCCTTTTGGTGCCGGTCAGTTGAAGGATTTGTTTATTCCTTATGAAGGTAATAATTATCAGCCCGAAGCCCTCAATCCCTATCGGATTCTTTTTTATTCAATTACTTCGATCGGCATAAAAATTTTTGTGATTGCGGTTATTTTTATGTTTCCTTTGTCTGCTCTATTAGTGCCGGATATTTTAAATGACCAAAGTCAAAAAATTGTGGATTTGACTAATGAAGTTCGAGCTAAAGCCGGTGTTCCACCTTTAAGAGAAAACGAGACCTTGGATCAAGCGGCCGTTAAAAAAGTGGAAGATATGTTGGCTCACCAATATTTTTCTCATCAAGGGCCAGATGATCGAGCGGTGTCCGACTGGCTTTCTTCAGTCGGTTATCGTTATCTAGTCGCTGGTGAAAATCTAGCCATGGGTTTTGCTACACCAGAAGAAGTGGTGGATGGTTGGACTAAAAGTAAAACTCATTATACTAATATGATTGATGCTGATTTTAATGAAATTGGCATCGGTTTATCGGTGGGGAGATATAATAATATTGAGACGACTGTGGTGGCTCAATATTTTGGTCGGCCATCAGGCGAGCAGATGATTATTTTACAACCGCTAAGCGCTCAAGCTAAACGAGTGACAGCTAGTTCGAGTGTGGCCGGACTTGAGTCTAAAAAAACTCAAGTTTTGGGGGTAAAAGAATATGCCAGTGATTTAGCTGTTGATAGTGAACGATCTAAACTTTATTTAAAAGATGATTCAGCTGGTCGGGGTAAAATTGCTTCGGCAATTGTTTATCTCGGTCGGGATGTAGAACAAGCCCAGGTTAATTTAGGGGGTTATGAAATTGACCTCAAACGAGATGCTAATGATTTATCAAAATGGACTGGGGACATTTTGATTTTTAAAGAAAACTTCGACAAAGTTTTGTCACCTTTGGTTTTGCCTGTTCTATCGCTTAGTGATAGTGACGGCAATGTTTTAGATATTGATTTAGACTGGGATCAGGCGCCAGTTTCGCGTCCTTCGTTGTTTAGAGAATATTCTCTCTTAAAACAGTACAAAGCTTTTGATTTGGGTAATTTGTTTTTAGTTAGTACACTTTACTATAAAGTCTTATTATTTTTGGCTTTGATCGCCTTAGCTTTAAATACTTTTATTGAAATCAAACGGCAATATCCCCGAATGATTTTTTCGGCTTTAGGTTTTATTATTTTATTAATTATTTTAATTATTGTTTAGTTTGATTGCTATGAAAAAATTTATTTTACTTAGTCTTGTTTTGGTTTTAGGTTTAGCCGGTGTAATTCAGTCGGTTTATGCTGAATCAAGCACTTATGTGGTAGGTGTATCTTCAACTCTAGCTGACGGTAATTATTTAGCTGGTCAAATCATTCCGATAGTGGTCACTTTTAATGAAAATGTAAAAGTTGAGGCTTATCAAAAAAGTACAGATCCAGAGTTTTCTCCTCAATTAATTCTACAGCTTAATAATGGCTCAACTAGTATTGCTTATTTTGATTCTATTTCGAAAGAGTCAAAAAGTCAGCTTATTTTTAATTATACCGTTGGAGAGAATGATCAAACTCCACTTTTAAGTTATGCTTCGACGACCTCCTTGATTCATAATTCAATTGATCCTTCTCAAGTCACGATTACTGGCGAGACGGATAAAAAAGCGGCTAATCTTATTTTAGCGGTACCGGGGAGTAGTAATTCTTTGTCGGCTAATTCTAAAATTAGTTTAGATGCTCATCCTAATCCAGTGGTCCTTGATGTCTCCTCAACAGTAGCCGATGGTTCATACAAATCGGGCGATTTGATTCCTTTAACTGTGTTTTTTAGTCGGCCGGTAACGGTTAGTTTTTATATCTGGCGCAGTTTTGATCCTAGTCGTCAGCCAAAGTTTTCTGGTCAGACCAGTGTTTCTCCGACTTTAAGTTTAGCTTTTAATGGTGGCTTAACTAAAGCCGTGACTTATAGTAGTGGTTCTGGTTCGGCTATTTTAAATTTTGATTACACAGTTAGTGAAGGGGAAGCGACTAGTCGCTTAGATTATAGTTCGACTAGCTCTTTGGCTTTTGATCGGACTTATCTAAATTTAGTTAATCCAGAAACCGGAGTGACTATTTATGAAGATGCTACTGGAGCAATTCAAGGTCTAGATAATCTTCCAGCTGATTTGAATTTGGCTAGCCCTGGCACAGCTGGTTCTTTAAGTGTTAATAAAAATATTCAACTTGATGGGCAAGCGCCAGTAATTACTTTGACTGGGGAATCCTTAGTTGTCTTGAGTGCTGGTGATGCTTATACTGACGTCGGAGCTAGTGCCTCGGATAATCTGGATGGCAATTTAACTAGCTCAATCGTAACCACTAATAATCTGAATTCTAATCGAGTCGGGACTTATACTTTTAATTATAATGTCACTGATTCAGCTGGTAATTCGGCTACTGAAAAAACTCGGACGATTAAAGTTAAAAACACTCTAAGTAATCTGCCAGCGTTGTCCACGATGTTGACTGATGCGAGTGTGACAGTTAGTGGTTCGGATCTTTATCGTTATCAACTAGATAATCAAGGGATTTCTAATGTTATTACCTCCAATCATCCACTAGTTTTAACTGATCTTAGTCTCGGTTTTCATACTTTGACCGTCTGGGGGCGAAATGAGGGAGATTTAGATTGGCTTGATACACCAAGTACTTATGCTTGGGTAGTCACCGATGACAGTGGTCAAGCGGCCAATGTTGTTTCAGTAGTGACCAGTAACTCTACTATTTCAGTCAGTCCTGATTGGGGCACGGGAGTGATTCTATTAAGTGATAGCAGTTTAACTAATACCAAGATTGATTTAAGTTCAATGATGACTCGAGGGGCTAATTCTAATGTTGTCACCTTAACCGGGACTAATTTGATTTTAAAGATCCAAACAATTTATGGTTTTCTAGAAGTTAATCTACCAACTGGACTATCAATTAGTGGTCCGACTACTTGGGATGGAATTATTAATTTAGCTTTATTGGCTAATTCTGCAATCACTACTCCAAGCGAAACTGGTTTTACCAATAGCGTTAATATTGTCTTGGAAATTGGTTCCAGTGATAATAGTCTCAGTCTTGATCAAGCGGTTCGTCTAGTTTTGCCGGCTCAAGCTGGTCAGAAATTAATTTGGGGTAGTGCTAGTGGTAATACTCAGGCCATTAGTAATGTTTGTGCTAGCGATGATCAAAGTTCCGCTAATTCTAATTTAGGAGCTGGTGCTGATTGTCATCTTGATTCCGGTCTTGATGCCGTAATTTGGACCAAACACTTTTCTAAATTTGCTTCTTATCAACAGTCAGCGATAGTGGTGGCACCAGTATCTTCAGGTGGTGGTAGCGGGGGCTCATTTGTTATTAGTCCAGCTGATTTAAAATTATTGTTTGCTAGTCCTTTGGTTCTCGACTCTGGTTCCGGTAAGGTTCTTGGTTTGAAAGTCTATAATTTTACTAAAGCTTTACGTAAAGGAATGAGGGGAAATGATGTATCCTTACTTCAATTTTTACTGATTAAACAAGATGTTGGGTCGAAAGCAAAAGTGTTAGCTGGTTATGGGATGACTGGTTATTTTGGACCAGTGACTCAAAACGCCTTGATTGAATATCAAAAATATTTTAAACTAAGTCCAGCTAATGGAATTCTAAATTATCGAACCAAATTACATTTCAAAAATTTGAGTAATGGTCTAAAAGAATCTTTTGCTCAGTTGTCGGCTCCTAAAAAATAAAGTAAAATAGTAATTATTATTAAAGTCTAAAAAATATGATAGTTAAAAATTCTAAAGATAATTCTAAACATAGTGGTCTGGCCGATTGTGACTGTCCAGATTGCGCTGTCGATTCAAAATCACCTAAAAAACTTCGAGCTTTAAAATCAATAATTTTGATTATTGTCGGTCTGGCTGTTATTGGTGTCGGCGCTTGGTATTCTTATGATTATTATCGTAATCATTATGGC
>PCSX01000012.1:6637-19604 GCA_002772495.1 Candidatus Vogelbacteria bacterium CG22_combo_CG10-13_8_21_14_all_37_9
AATTTATCAAAAAGCGCTTAAGGCGATTGTTTGGAGCCCTCAGTCTGGTAAATTAGTCAATGTCGGACCGGTGATTTATGATCAAAATGCTGATAAAGCAGTCTCAACAGCTAATACTAATCCAACTGTTGAAACCAAAGAGACTACGACCACTAAAACTAAGAAATAATCTTAACTTAATTGATAGGGTAAATTAAAAATCATCCAGTTGAAACTTGGGTGGTTTTTAATTTAAGTAGCTTAATCTAAACAAAAGCGTTAGAGTGTTAAATTATATGTTTGTTTCTCAAAAAGAAATTGATTTATTAGCTCGAGAAAAATACTCTGGTCATAAAACTAGTGCTTTCGAGGTTGATTTAAAACGATTGGAGACAGGTGAGCCTCTAGATTATGTAATTGGTTGGCGAGAGTTTTTAGGTCTTAAAATAGATTTAAGTTTTCGACCCTTGATTCCAAGGGAAGAAACAGAATTTTGGACTAAAGAAGTTTTGTCAGTGATTAACCAGCGGACGGCCGAGCTCGGCCGTCCGCTGGTCGTGCTTGATTTATTCGCCGGTTCCGGTTGTATTGGTTTAGCGGTTTTAAAATATTGCCCGAGGACTAAAGTCGTCTTGGCCGATGTGGATCCAAATAGTTTGACTCAAATTCGAAAAAATCTTCGAATTAATAATCTAACAAAATTAGCTAAAGTTAGTTCCAGTAATATTTTTTCTGGTCTTGCTAATCAACAATTTGATTTTATCTTAGCTAATCCACCTTATATTTCTAAACGAGGTCGGGGGAGTTTGCTTCAAACTACAGTCAAAAATTACGAACCAGCCAAGGCTTTATGGGCGGGATCAGATGGTCTTAAAATTATTAAACCTTTTTTAAAACAAGCTCGTAAATATTTAAAACCAAATGGTGAAATTTATTTGGAATTTGGTTTTGGCCAAAAAACTGCTTTAAGGAAACTTTTACGAACTAATAACTATTCTAATTTTAGTTTTAAACTTGATCAATTTAAACGCTGGCGCTGGCTAGTGATTAAAACTTAAGTTAAATTATTTATAATTAGTTAAATCTTAATTTGAGCATATAGAATAAGGCTATTTTTGAGTCTTGTTTTTTAATTTATTAATGGTATAATTAAAGATAGTCATATTTGGTCCTCGAAAAAGGAGAGGTAAAATGAAAGATGAAGATGATTTTCCTCCTTTTGAGGAGAAGAATAATATTCTTTTTTTTCCTGAAAAAAATACTAGACAGGGAAGAAAGATAAATGAAGATCGGGCTCTGACTCTTTTGGTTGTCATTTCAATTCAATCAGAGGAGATGGGGATTTCTTCTCAAAAAGGGTACATTAAGGTTGAACTTAGTGAACTCTTTAGTCAGGTAGATTTAGATTATCTCTGTGCTCAGGGATATCTGGATCATTATAATAAACAAGGGGAGGATTATTACAAAATAAGTCCCAAGGGGGCGACTTGGCTGGTCGAAGACTCAAGCCAAGATCCCTTAATCAAACACCCTCCGGACAATATTTTTAAGTTTCCGTTCTAAAATTCCAAGTTGATCGGAAGCTATTACAGTCGCGCCAACACCTCGGTGTCCGCGACTTTTTTTATTTTTTGGATTATACTTAAACAGAAATGGTTCTAAGTTTCAAATATAAAAAAATTGTCGAAATTATATAAATAATAAAAAGTGGTCAGGGTAAATGTTTAAAATTCAAACTCTTCAAGCTCGAGAAATCCTCGATTCCCGTGGTAACCCGACAGTGGAAGTTGATATCACTCTGAGTGATGGTTCTTTTGGTCGAGCTTCGGTGCCGGCGGGGGCTTCGACTGGTTCACATGAAGCGGTAGAATTACGAGATAATGATCCTGAACGTTACAAGGGTCAAGGAGTTTTAAAAGCGGTAGCTAATATTAATGAGGAATTAAATCAGGTTTTACTAGGAATTGACTTTGATCAAAGTAGTTTGGATCAATTACTGATTAAAATTGATGCGACTGCTAATAAAAGTCGTTTAGGCGCCAACGCTATTTTAGGGGTCTCGCTCGCTTTTGCTAAGGCCGGAGCGGAGAGTAAAAAATTACCTTTGTATCGTTACTTTGCTTTTCTAGCTGGCAATGAAAAATTATCTTTACCGATGCCTTTGATGAATATCATTAACGGGGGAGTCCACGCTAGTAATTCCACTGATTTTCAGGAATTTATGATTGTGCCAGTTGGGGCCAGTTCTTTTCAGGAAGCTTTACGTTATGGAGATGAAATTTTTCAAGCCTTAAAAAAAATTATTGCTAGTCGGGGATTAGCGACCACGGTTGGTGATGAAGGTGGTTTTGCTCCTGATTTAGCTAATAATGCTTCAGCTCTTGAATTAATTTTAGAAGCGATTAAATCAGCTGGCTATCAGCCGGGGATTGATGTGGCTCTGGCTCTTGATTGTGCTGCTAGTGAATTTTATCAAGCGGGACAATATCATTTAGCTCGAGAAAATAAGAATTTAAGTAGTCGGGAATTGATTGATTTGTATGTTGACTGGGTAAAACAATATCCAATTATTTCGATTGAAGATCCTTTGGCCGAAGATGATTGGCCAGCCTATCAAGAACTGACTGAAAAATTAGGTTCGAAAATTCAAATTGTCGGTGATGATTTATTTGTCACTAATGTCGAACGTCTAAAACAAGGGATTGAACAAAAAGTGGCTAATGCTATTTTGGTCAAATTAAATCAAATTGGCACTGTTACCGAAACAATTGCAGTGGTCAAATTAGCTCAAGCTTCTGGTTATAGGGTTATTATCTCCCATCGTTCCGGTGAGACTGAAGATACCAGCATTGCTGATTTAGCGGTGGGTTTAAATGCTGGTCAAATCAAGACGGGCTCCCTATCTCGGTCGGAACGTTTAGCTAAATATAATCAATTATTACGAATTGAAACTGAATTAGGCATAGACGCTGTTTTTAACAAACAGATTAGTTAGGATATTTTACTTACAGTCCAAGTTGTGTTTAAGAAAATAATCAATTAGAATTAAGATTAATTAAATTTAATAAATAAAAAATATTATGTTGACCCAAGAAAAAATTAAAATAGCGGTATCGGTGGCTGGGATTGTGACTTTATTATCCTTTGCTGTTAGCGCTTTTATTTATGTTAAAGCCTACGATCGCTCGACCGTTTATTCAGCTCCTAGTATCAGTGTTTCAGGGACTGGTAAAATAATAGCTAGTCCGGATGTCGCTCGATTTAATTATTCGATTATTACTGAAAGTGGTAAAGATATTAAAAACAGTAAAATTGATAATGATAAAAAATCAACAGCCATTGTTGATTTCTTAAAAAAACAAGGTGTGCCAGAAGAGGATATTAAAACTACTAGTTATAAGATGACCCCTCGTTATCAAAGTTATAATTGTCTTACTCCGCTTAGAGTTTCTGTTGTAGAAAAAACTTCCATAAGTAGTAATAGTCGAGCCTGTCCACCACCCACTATTGCTGGTTATACTTTTAACACTGCGGTTGAAGTGACTCTTAGAGATTTTGCTAAACAAGACCTTAATCAATTAGTTTCTGGAGTTGTTGACGCCGGAGCTAATAATGTTTCAGCTCTTCGTTTTGAATTGGCAGATCCAAGTAGTGCTCGAACTTTAGTCAAAGCCCAAGCGATTCGTAAAGCGATGGATCAAGCTAAACAATTAGCCAAGACCGGTGGTTTTTCTTTGGGCCGTTTATTAGCCATTGATGAGCAAGGGGGCGGGGGAATTTATTATGAAAAAGCCACTTTGGGTATCGGTGGTTCTGCTGATAGTCTTAGTTTACCAACCTCGGTTCCAACTCTCCCTGTTGGTTCTCAAGAAATTTCTATTACCGTTACTTTGCGCTATAGCTTAGATTAAATTTATTGGAGAGCAGAGTATTATTCGACCAAGTTAATATTATTTTTTATCGAAGTAATCTAAAAGTTCAACACTGATAAAATGTATCTTAAAGTGCGAGTTATTCCTGATTCTAAAGCTGATTTAATTGAAGAATTAAAAGCTGATTTATGGCGAATTTATGTTCGGGAACCAGCTGAACATAATTTAGCTAACCAGAAAGTTTTAAGTCTAGTCGCGCGCCAAAAAGGGATAAATCCCTCTTCGATTAGAATTGTTAGTGGGCACCATAGTCGGAGTAAAATTTTGTCTATAAGGGGTTAATTTAGATGTATGTTATACTCTTATAAATGATCGCTCAATTACTAATTTTAGCTTTTAAAGCCTATGATTATTAATATTAAGACTCTTGGTTTGGACTTAACGCCAGCGATTAGTGCTTATCTACAAGATAAGTTAAATTATGTTGAAAAAAGTTTTGGTAATTATGCTGAAGAAACCAAAGTTCAAGTGGAAGTAGGAAAGATTAGTAAACATCATAAATCAGGAGAAGTCTTTCGAGCGGAAATTAATGTATTTTACCGAGGTCGAAATTTACGAGCGGAAGTTTTGAATTCTGATCTTTACTTAGCAATCGAAGGAATGAAAGATAAGATTATTCAGGATGTTTATAAGTTTGAAAAAAAACAAAACTCTCTTTTTCGTCGGGGTGGTCGAACCTTGAAAGGTTTTTTACGAGGTTGGCGTCGTTAGAAGATTTATTGATATTAATTTATAAACTCCCATATGTCTGACTTATGTAAAACATAAGTCAGACATATGGAAATATGGGAAAAAGTAAAAATTATTTAAGACCGTTTTGAAATTCAGTCCAAGTAATTTCTTTTCGGCCTTCGGGGATGACTCGGTCAATGATAAATTGATCGGCTTCTAAATGAGCTTGTTTAATAATTATCCGTAAGGGTTGTTTTTTATGATTAAGGTAAGTAAAAACTCCTGGTCGAGGGTGGAGAGCTTGGTATTTATGGTAATTTGTTAAGCCCGAATCAGCTAAATTTATTTCACCGTCCGCTTTTAGAAATTTTCGGGTATAGGTAGCGAGAGCGTGATTTTGAACTCCGGCTTTTATTTGGCCAGTTAACCAAGTGGGAATAATTTTAGCAAATAATTGAGCTCCTAAAATAGCTAAGTGTTTTTCTAAGACTAAATAGTTAGTACCCTCTGTTAAATCAATTTTTTCTTGAGCTAAAATGGGTCCATGGTCCATTTCCGGATCAACCAACATAATAGTAACGCCAGTTTCAGTCTCACCATTTAAAAGAGCACTTTGGAGAGGGCTGGGGCCACGATAAAGGGGGAGGAGTGAGGGGTGAATATTTAAAACTTGGTGAGTAGGAATTTCAAGAATTGATTCAGGTATTATTTTTCCATAAGAAGCGACTAAAAATAAATCCCAAGAACCAGACGAGAAAATGAAATCTTTTTTTAAGGATTCTGGTTGGAGGAGTGGGATTTTATTTTTTTGAGCCCAAATTTTGATTGGTGGGGGACTGAGAGTGAGATGACGTCCTTGGACTTGATCTGGAGTACTGATAATTAAATCCGGCTTTAAACCGGTCTTGGCTAATTCTACCAAAACCAAAACTGAAAATTCATCGGTTCCAAAAAAAGCCCATTTCATAAGCTTTAATATAACATAAAATTAAAATTTTAATTCCATAGGCCTAGCCTATGGAATTTAGTCAACTTTGATTAAATTTTTAGCTTTATCAATAAACAAGATGCCGTTTAAGTGATCAATCTCGTGTTGAAAGATTTGAGCTAAAAGGCCTGAGCCACTATAAGAAATCTTTTGACCATTTTCGTTATAAGCTTCCACTTGGGCTTTTTCTGATCGTTCAATTTTTCCAAAAACCCCTTGGACGGAGAGACAGCCTTCTTCTAGTTTTTTCTTTTTCTTTGATAGTTTAATTAAAACTGGATTGATGAAGACTAAATCTTGAGTTTTTAATTTAGCAGGTAGAGTTTTAGATTCATCTCCAAAAATCCGTTTAGAGACAATAAAAATTCTTAAAGAAACACCAATTTGGGGAGCAGCCAAAGCGGCCCCATCTTCTCTTTCGGCTAAAACCGTCTTCATTTTAGTTAGAAGATGTTTGATTTTAGTTTGGCTGATCTGTTCTAAAGGTACTTCCTTGGCGATAGCCCGGAGTAGACGCTGATCTTTCTGAATAATAGGATTTTTTGCCATGGCTTTATTAGAATTTTTAATTTAGATAGTTCGATGTTTTCTGATTACTAAAAAATGTTATCTGGGTCAACATTGATAAAAAAAGCTGGTGACAGTTGACGGAGCAGAATTAATAAATTTGATTCTGGCCAAGCTCCAGCTGGTAGACGTAAGAGGAGATTAGTCCAAGTGTCTGCTCCGGTCCCTAAGTTGTTAACACTATCGTAGATGATTGTTTGGTATTTAGTCAAGTGCTCATCTTTGAGAGTTTCTAGGGCTTGAGTTAAATTGTGGTTATTGGCTCGAACTGAAATCTTGATTAAAGTGGAAAAAGGCGGGTACTTTAATTTTTTTCGTTCGACTAATTCTTGACGTTGAAAATCAGCAATATTACCTTTGAGGGCAAAAGCTAATATTTTTTCGCTGGCTTCTCGAGTTTGAATCATAAAATTTTTCAAAGTCAGTTGACGGAGTCGAAGTAGAATATTAAAAATTTTCTCATTAATTCGAAATTCGGGGATGGTAAAATAAGCATCAATACTAACAACCGCCACATTGTCAATTTTTTCTCGCAAATGAAAAAGGGCTAGTTCAGTCCCGATTAAGATAGCTCCTGGTGATTGATAAAAAGTATTAATAATTTCTTCAGTTTTTTTAGCTAAACGTTTATGATCGCTATCTAAACGCCAAATTTTAGTATTAGGGAATAAAATATTTAATTCTGCCTCTACTTTTTCAGCTCCAAAACCCATTAAAATCAGACGATGGCCGGAACAAGTGGGACAATTATCATTAGCTGTTTGATTATGGCCACATTTATGACACAACCAAAAATGATTAGGATTTTTTTTACTGGTCTCACCTTGATGAAGGTTGAGGGGAATATGACATTTAGGACAATCTAAAATTTGACCGCAATCACTACAGATGGTCAAAGGGTTTAAACCTCGGCGACCGGAAAAAATAAATAAATTTTCCCCTTGAGTAATAATTTTCTCGATTAAAGTTTTTAATTCGGGACCAATCGCTTGATCAAAAATTTTTTGCTCACCAGCTAATTGCTTAGTTGGAACTAAAATTTGTTTTTGAGCACTAGAAAAAGATCGATAAGTGCTAGGGGAGAGGGGAATAAATTCTCCTTGATCTTTTCGCCAAATAGTTTCAGTCCGTAAAATAATATCGCCTAATATTAATTTAGCTCGAGAATGTTTAGCTAATCGTTCAGCAAATAATCGGGCATCAATATAAGGTCTTGTCAGTTGCTTGTAAGCCGTGGCATTTTCTCGCTCGACAATAATTGTTTTTAAATCTAAACGAGGCAGAGATAAAAATAACGGCGTGCCAATAATTAACAGGGGGTGAGGATTTTGAAGGGCTTGCTTCCAATTTTTAAGTTGATCTTTTTCGGGGGTGTCACTAGTCAAGAGGATAGTATAATTTTCAATTCCTCGAGTTAAAAGTTCAAATAGATGATGGGCATCGGCATTGGTGGGGGTCAGAAGAAAGACAGATTGTTTTTGAGCAAAATTTTCCCGAATGATTTTTTTGTACAAAGCAAAACGATCATCATCTGGTTCCTGGAGAATAAACTTCTCTAATTTAATTTGTTGATCAATTATTGTTATCTCCTTGGAGGGGCTTAAGGGTTTTAATTTACTAATTCCCTTGAGAATAGTACTAGGAGTAAAACTCCTAATCACTGAACCAAGGCTAGTAATTTGATAATTAGCTGTCTCTTCGGCAGCGGAAATAAATTCTGGTTTAAAAAAACCAGCACTTTTTACCGCCCCAATTTTTTTTAAAGAAAAATCAGATTTTTTCAGTTCAGTTTTTAAAACACTTAGGTCTTCCACTTCAATCACTAGAGCTTCAACCGTTTTTTGTCGTAGGGGAATAGAAACCACCGCCCCTGGTTTTAGCTCTTTAGCGGAAAAATAGCTTAGATTTTCTTTAAAAAATCCTTTTTCAAGTGGGACCACTGTGACGATTTTCATTAAGTTTATCCTAACGCATTTGACTAAACTTATCCACAAACCAAAAAGGGTTCAGAAATACCCAATTTTGTTGTATTATTTAGGTAAAGTGTCGGTCAGAAAAAGTCGAGGTCTTCTTCTGATTTAATCTAAAACTAGATTTGATTTAATGAGGCAAAAGGGAATAAAGTCTTAACTTCAAATTAAAACTTATTGTGGCCTTAAATAATAAAACTATTCATCTGGAATCAACTCGTTCAGCCGGGGCCCTGCCTTTTCTAGTGTCTTTATTGGTTTTTAGTTTAGCTTTTTATTTGGGTGGTGGTTTTGGTAAATTTTTTGCACCTATCTTTAGTCCTTTGGGGGAAATGGCTTTACAAGCTGACCAATTGGTAGCAACTGATTTAAATATTTTTTCTCGTCCGGCTCCAGATTTAGTTAAAGAAACTCAAGAGCCCTTAAAAACAATTCTGCCAACTAAATTATCAATTGATCCTGTTCGACAAGATTGGTCCGATCAGATTACGGGATTTAAGTATGCTCTGATTTCCTTTGGTGATTTTCTTTGGCAAAGCAGTGCTAATTGGCTATCGACTAAATTAGACCAAGGGGCTAATTCTTTAGTTCATTTTTGGGATCAGAAATTTGTTAAGGATAAAATTTTAACAGAAACTTTTCCGGTTAAAGTCTTGAATTCTAATGTTAATATTCTCTCTGTTAGTGAAGCTAAAATCCGAATTTGGAATGAGTCACTTAATCAAGTTGGAACAAAATTAAATTTAACTTTAGGCACTCAAATTCAAAAAATAATTGACCCGATTTTAGCCGGAGGAAATAATTTAAATCAAACAACTTTGACTTTGGGCAAAACTTTAAATATTTCTGGTCACAAAATAATCTTGACTCAAATCGAAGAAACAAAAAGCGAATTTGGTTTTGTTAATCAAAAGATCCATCAATCAGTCTTAGTTTTTAATCGAATTTTATTAAAACCAATTCAGGCGACCGTTTTAGCCCTGACTTCTCTTCCTCAAGTCATTGCTGGTCAGGTGGCTGGCTTCAGCGATCAATTTTTGGCTTTAGGAACAAAACAATTTTCTCGAGCTCTAGCTTTTAGTGATCAGTCAGTTCAATTTAGTACTGAAAAATTTTCTAGCACTATTACTTGGCCGCAGAAAATTAAATTAACGACTCAAGAGCGGATTAATGGTGGCTGGTCAGAAATAGCAATTTGGACGCGAGCAATTGAGGCTAATTCTCAACTAGGCTGGAATTATTCTCTGACGAAAGTTCAAACTTTAGCGTCGGTTCGTTTAGCGAATTTATCTCTAAGTGTACCAGAATGGCAGGCTTTCATACTTGATCGTTGGTGGGGTTTTAAAACGGGCTTGGCCACTTGGTTTAATAATACGCTTGATTTAGCTTCTAGTAATTGGCGTTATTTTTTGGGTCTTAAAGCTGATAAACAAGTTGCTTCTGTGCCGTCTGCTTTGGCTACCACTACATCGCTTGTCGAAGTTGAAGCTTTGAAAGAAAAAATTAAAACTGAAGTGCGAACAGAATTAAAACAAGAATTATCTCAAATTATTAAACAAAATACTAATAATAATATTTCCGCTTCTGGCCAGAGTGGTTTGATTGTGGCCCCTTCAACCGGTAATGCCAAAGATGATGAAGAGCTAAAAGCTAATATTGAAGCTATGTTTTCTGATCGAGTAACGGTCCAATTTGATAGCAATCGAAAAGCTGGCGTAGTCTCTCCCGTTTTTGCTCCCCCGGGATCGGATAATTATATTTTCTTACTAGCCCCGGTTAAAAAATAAATGATTAAGTTTATTTCACAACTCAGACCTAAATCTACATCAGAGCAAAAAGAAGAAATAAGAGAGGTTAAGTTTAATTCTTTTTTAGGTTTAACTTCAGGCCTGGCTTTGGTGCTTTGGCTCTTTTGGCCAACTTTAACTTTAGGGGCTCTACCTAATGATAATGTTTTTACCATTAGTCCGGCTCGTCAAGAAATTGCTCTATCGGCTGGTCAGTCTAAAATAGTTTCTTTGAAAATTATTAATCAGTCTACTCAAACCCAGAGTTTTAATTTAACAATTAAGGATCTTGAGGCCACTCAAGAGGGGAGAGGTTTTACTTTTAGTGATTCAAATGATTCCAATTTACCTTATCGTTTTAGTCAATTAGATGTTTCTTTACCCAGAACGATTAAAATTTTACCAGGGGAAACAAAATTTGTCCCAATCGAAATTTCGGTTCCCGCTAATTGGCCACCAGCTAGCCTTCACGGTTTGGTTAATGTCGCTTTGGACCAAAATGTTGAAGACCAATCTAATGCTAAGATTAATACCAGTGTTGGAGTAATTATTTTAATTCGTCTCAGTGGTCAGGTTGAAGAGACTGGGCAACTTCTCCGTTTTAATGCCCTGTCTTTTTGGTTGGGAGTAAACGATCCTCTTCGTTTACAAATAGCTTATCAAAATGATGGTAATGTTTATTTAAATCCTTATGGTTTGATTACAATTAAAAATTGGCGCGGTCAAGAAATAAAGACTGTTTTTTTAGATCCGTGGTTTATTTTACCCCAAGCGATTAGAAATCGAGAAGTCTCAATCGCTGGTCCAAGGGGTCGGTGGTGGCCTGGCTGGTATCGAGCGGAACTAAAACTTAATCTAGGTTTTAATAATCAGATTAGTTCCAGTCAAAGTTATTTTATAGTTAGTCCTCGTTTAATTTGGAATTTAACGGCCTTAGCTATTATTTTAGGTGGTCTTTATTTAGGATTTAAAGCTCGTAAACATGATTAAATTAAAACGATTTATTTTAATTAAAAATTATTATTCGAAAAAACAAAATTTTTCGGGTCGGAAATTGTTCATTCCAGTATTTAGTCTTTTGGCTTTAAGTTTGGCTTTACCAGCCTTAGCTTATGTCGCTAGTAGTACTAATTATCGACTACAGTCGGATAGTTTAAATTTTGCGGGTAATCTTTCCACTTCTAGTTCTTATAATTTACAGGATACTTTTGGTGAATCGGGAACTGGGACTTCTTCTAGCGCTACTTATAATCTTCACGCTGGTTATCAAGCGATGAATAGCGATGTTTCTTTGACCGTTTCCGCACCGGGAAATGTGACCCTTTCACCAGCGGTTGATGCTAAAATTGGAGGTAGTGCTACTGGTCAAGCGATTTGGTCGGTAATGACTGATGATAGTGCTGGTTATACTATTACTCTAGCCGCTGATACTAGTCCAGCTCTTAAATCCAGCACCGATTCTTTTGCCGATTATTCAAGTAGCCCTTCTTTTACTTGGTCGGTAACTTCAGCTAATGCTAATTTTGGCTATAGTGTTTTAAGTACCGATGCCGCTAGTGCTTTTTTGAATAATGGTAGTGCTTGTAATATTGGTTCGACTAATACCGCTGATCGTTGTTGGCGGGGCTTATCGACTTCTGCCGTTACGGTAGTTAGTCGCAGTACGGCCAATAATCCAAGTGGGATTACTTCGACTGTTAAATTCCAAGCTGAAGCCGGCTCTGGTCGAGAAGTGACGGCAGGGACTTATAGTGCCACCGTTAATGCTATTGTAACCGCCAATTAAGATGAAACAAAACTCTTATCTCATTTTTCTGACCACTTTTTTCTTCAGTCTTCTTTTGATAGCTATTTTTGTCACAATGGCTTGGGCCTCTGCTACCACTTCGAGTAGTTCTTTTGACGTCTCTTTGTCGGTCAGTTGTACTTCAAATGCTTGTGATAGTGGAGGCGGTGGAGGCGGAGGCGAAGGAGGAAAAAAAATTCCTGGCTGTATGGATCCTTTAGCAAATAATTATAATGTTTCAGCAACAGTCAGTAATAATTCCTGTACCTATGATGAAGAGCCTGTTTGTACGGATCCTCTAGCAACCAATTACTACAATCCGATTTCTAAACAATCTAATAAACAATATAATAAACAATCTAATAAACAATCTAATAAACAGCAATCTGAATCAATTGATGACCCCTGTATTTATGTAATTCCCAATGTCACCAATTTTCAAGCTAGTTTCGATTTAGCGACTAAACAGGTTAGTCTGACTTGGACTAAACCAAATTTTCCAGCTTTAGCTTCGATCAGGATTGTTCGTTCGACTATTTCGGTCCCCATTTCTCCAGATGAGGGAGTAATCGTTTATGAAGGGACAGGGACTTCTTTTATTGATTCAGGTTTAGAATTGAGAATTCGATATTATTATACGGCTTTTGTTAGAAGTACGACGGGAGAATATTCTTCTGGAGCGGTTACCAGCGCTATCGGAGTCTTTGATCCAAAAGATGAATTACCTCCACCAATTATTACCCCTGTTTTGCCTAACGATTCTAATGACCCTTTTTCAGTTTTACCAATCGCTACCACTAAGGATCCAGTCTTGGAAAAAATTATACTGGCTAATTTTCAATTACGCCAAACTGGTGAGATAACCAAGTATTTTTCAGCGGGGTCAGTGGTGACGGTTAATGGAAATAAAGACTTAGTTTTGGCTATTGATTCCAGCTCTTTTCCTAAAGTTTTAAAAACGATTGGAGTGGTTATCTCTGATCCATCAAACCAGGGTCGGTCCTTTTCTTTTATTATGCGTCTTTCTCCTGATGGCAGTACTTATACCGCTTCCTTGGGTTCTTTTAAACGAAATGGTAATTTTCCTATTACGATCTATATTATTAACTATAAAAATCAAACAGTTAAAAAAATTGAAGGAAAATTAGCTGTCGCGGGAGTCTCTTTATTAACTAGTTCTTCGTTAACTGAAAAAATTAGTGCGGTCGCTCAACCTGTCGCAGTGGCGGCTGGTTTAGTGGTCGGTCTGTCTCAATTTGCTTTTTGGGGGATGAATATTAATTCGG
>PCSX01000008.1:0-147 GCA_002772495.1 Candidatus Vogelbacteria bacterium CG22_combo_CG10-13_8_21_14_all_37_9
AAAAATCTAAAAATAATGACTTAGTATTTTTTATAACGACAATGACTAATCCTAGAGAAGATGAAGAAAAAGAGATACTAGAAATCTACATTGGAGAGAAAAGAACATCGACAACAGATATCTAATCCTTTATCATGCCTCACTTTA
>PCSX01000008.1:236-960 GCA_002772495.1 Candidatus Vogelbacteria bacterium CG22_combo_CG10-13_8_21_14_all_37_9
GCTGGTGCTCATTACACTAAAATCCGCCGACCGGTAATTTTAGTGTATTCTGAACAGTTTGCCACCCTAGCCGAAGCCCGAGCTCGGGAAGCCGAGATCAAACGCCTGACTAGAGCCAAAAAACTTGAGTTGATTAGAAATTTAAGGTAACTTAATAGGAATATGTTAGTAATCAAAGCTTCAGCTAAACCTAGTCTAATCAATGGTATCGGTCTTTTTGCTGATGAAAAAATTCCTAAAGGAACACTTATTTGGAAATATGATCCTCGATTCGATATTTCTTTTTCAAAAGAAGAATACGAACAAATGCCTCTATTACAAAAAGAATTGATCAAATACTACGCTTATCTTTCAAAAAAACAAAATAAATATATCTATTCAATTGATGATAGTAGATTTACTAATCACTCTTCGATTAATCCAAATGAAGACTGTATTTTTCTACCAGATGATATTGAATCTTCCGGTGTGGCTAATCGAGATATTGAAATTGGTGAAGAAATTTTGGTCAATTACAAACTTTTTGATGCCGAAGACGAGACGAGTGCTGAAAATTATTTAAATAGTTAAAAACCGGCCGATAAGTTTTTACTTTATCGGCCGGTTTTCTTTTGTTTATTCTATTTGTTTTACGTCTTACGTCGAAATTCTATTTCTATTTGCGTAAAAATCATGTCAAAATTAGTAAATTTTGACGCAGATACTGTTTCGCGTCGAAATGTGC
>PCSX01000008.1:1002-15672 GCA_002772495.1 Candidatus Vogelbacteria bacterium CG22_combo_CG10-13_8_21_14_all_37_9
TTCGACTTAATCCGATCATTCTCGGTTAAAAATTGTTTGCGTAAACGAGTACTATGCGGAGTAATTTCCAGATATTCATCTTCGGTCATTACTTCCAAACCACGTTCAATCGTAATCAAAAATGGTGGAACTAGCACAACACTTTCATCAGTCCCCGAAGCCCGCATATTGGTCAATTGTTTGCCCTTGGTCGGGTTAACAGCCATTTCTTCACCTTTAGCCGTATTACCGATAACCATCCCTTCGTAAACTTCGGTATTAGCCCCAATATAGAGCACTCCTCGAGTCTGAAGGGTGTTTAGAGAAAAAGCTAAAGCTTTACCAGCGGTCATTGAAGTCATTGAACCGACTTGGCGTTTTTGAATTTCACCAGCGAAAGGCTCGAAACCTATCACTCGACTAGCAAAAATTCCTTCCCCACGAGTATCAATAATAAATTTACCTCGATAACCCAATAAGCCTCGAGTCGGACCCTTGAAAGTTAGACGCACCCGATTCCCTTCTGGCTTCATATTAGTCATCAAGACTCCCCGTTTAGATAATTTTTCAATGATGGTACCTTGCATTTCACTCGGGACCTCGATCGTCGCTTCTTCAAACGGTTCGGATTTAACACCATCAATATCTTTAATAATTACTTTTGGTTGCGAAACTTGTAGTTCGTAACCTTCTCGACGCATATTTTCTAACAAAATCGCCACGTGCAATTCACCTCGGCCATAAACTCTCATCGCCTCATCAGCAAAATCTAC
Source organism: Candidatus Vogelbacteria bacterium CG22_combo_CG10-13_8_21_14_all_37_9 (assembly GCA_002772495.1). GTDB lineage: Bacteria > Patescibacteriota > Minisyncoccia > Phycocordibacterales > XYD1-FULL-46-19 > 21-14-all-37-9. The sequence continues at coordinate 1,755 of PCSX01000008.1, forward strand.
TTTCAACCCAACATTAACTTCCAATTCTTTTTCTAAACGTTCTCGAATCTGACGACCCGTGACAAACTTGCCTTCTCGGCCAGCAAAAGGCGAATTATTAACCAGAAAATTTAAAGCAATCGTCGGCTCGTCAATTTTGATTGCTGGTAAGGCTTCGGCTTCTTTGGTGCCACAAATCGTATCACCAATATAAATATTAGGTAGCCCAGCGATCATCACAATATCACCGGCTTCGACTTGATCGACTTCTTGGCGTTTCAAACCAGAAAAAGTAAAAAGTTTGGTAATTTTACCTTCTTCCATTTCCCCATTTGGTTTTTTAACAAACACTTTGGCACCAGTTTTTAGAATCCCGTCATAAACTCGAGCAATCGCTAAGCGACCCAGAAAATTATCATAAGCCAGATTAAAAGGTTGAGCTCGTAAAACCACTTCGACATTATGAGGGGCAACTGGCACTTCTTCCAGTACAACATCAAGCAAAGGTTCTAGATTGACCCGGGGATCATTTAATTCGCGCATGGCGACCCCTTCTTTGCCGATAGCATAAACAGTTTTAAAATTTAATTGTTCTTCAGTTGCACCCAGCTCGAAAAATAATTCAAAAATTTCATCATGAGCTCGTTTGGCGTCAGCGGCTGGTTTATCAATTTTATTTAAAACGACAATTGGTTTGTGACCAATTTCGAGCGATTTTTTCAAGACGAAACGGGTCTGAGGCATCGGCCCTTCTTGAGCATCTACCACCAATAAAACCGAATCGATTGAACGTAAAACACGCTCCACTTCCGAACCAAAGTCGGCATGACCAGGTGTATCAACCAGATTAATCTTGGTCTCTTTGTAGATAACTGAAGCATTTTTAGCATAAATGGTAATTCCCCGTTCTAATTCTAGAGCGTTCGAATCCATACTAATTCCTTCTTCAGCAAAACCGGTCTGACGCAAAATCGCATCGGTCAAAGTAGTCTTGCCGTGATCAACATGGGCAATAATAGCGATATTTCTAATCTCCATAATGTTATTGTTTGGTCTGTCTGGTATAGATTTTAATTAAAAAAGAAAAACTCCGATCCGAGCGGAGCTTCTGGATATTTTTATATCATATCACGTTTTACTAAAAAGGGAAATATTAAAAATCTAGCCCAACTTAAAAGACACCCTTAAACCTGTTTTACAGTAATCTTGCGCGGCCGCGCAAGATTACTGTATTGCTGTAGGTCTAGAAGAATCTAGAAGAACCCAAATTAACACAATCCTGCGCGGTCGCGCAGGATTGTGTTAATTTTGATTTCATCAAATCAAAACCGGCGTTTTAAAATCATCACAAACTTGCGCGGCCGCGCAAGTTTGTGATGATTTTAATTTTGGCAAAATGGATATTTTAAAATTTTCAAGCTCAAGTATTTTTTACTTATTCTTGTTTTTCTACTTATTCTCCGTTCGCTGGCGAGCGATATTAGTCACCGCTAATTCCAAAGGTAAAGTCGGAAGGTAGGCTGAATCGAGTTGTTCATAAGCTATTAAAAACTCTTTTAAAATAGCTGGCAAAACTTTTGCCTCATCACCATTTGCTAATTCTTGATAAAAAATTAGTTCATCTTTATCCACGGCTAAATAATCTGACCCAAGTAAATCGGGCGAAAAACTAGCGAAAATCCCCCGGCGCAACTCTTCTAAAATTAATTTCAATAAAACTTTCATATCTGTACCGCTTCGGCCAAGCGTTTCAATCAAAATTAAAGCGCGATTAGAATCATTGACCAAAATCGCTCGGACAAAATCTTTAACCAATTCTCGTTTAGGGGCACCAGTAATTTTTTCGACTTCAGTCAAGATTAATTCTTTATCAGTTGAAGAAACCATCACTCGCTGAAGCAAACCTAAAGTGTCTCGATAAGAACCTTCCCCAAGCAAAGCAATCAAGTGGGCTGATTTTTCATCAATTTTATAGCCTTCATTTTTAACCACCGAGCGAATTACTTTTTTAAGCATTTCCGGATCGGGTCGAGAAAAAGTTAAAACCTGACAACGAGAGACAACTGTTTCCGGCATTTTATTTAATTCAGTGGTCGCTAAAATAAAAATGACATGACTTGGTGGTTCTTCTAAAGTTTTTAATAAAGCATTGAAAGCGGGTTTGGACAACATGTGAACTTCGTCAATGATATAAATTTTATATTTAGAGCTAAAAGGCAAGACACCGACTGCTTCTCGCAGTTCTCGAATTTCATCGACACCATTATTGGAAGCACCATCAATTTCCGCTAAATCGTGATCCTCGCAACCAAGCTCGCGAGCAAAAATTCGGGCTAAACTAGTTTTTCCCGTTCCGTGTGGGCCAGTAAAAAGATAAGCCTGGGCAATTTGTTTACTAGCTAAATAACCTCGTAAAGCGGTTACGACGCTATCCTGACCAACAATTTCCGACCATTTAGTCGGACGATATTTACGATAAAGGGTGGTTTCAGACATAAAGACTTATCATAACACTTAGCGAGCCTCAAGAAAATCCTTGATGATTTTTTCGACTGTGGTGTCATTTTCAGCTTCCATTAGAGCAGTTCGAAGTTCATTAGCACCCGGAAAACCAGTCACATAGGCTTTAAAATGTTTTTTCATGACCGCAAAACTTTTAGTGTGACCTTGGAAGTTAACTTGATTAAATTCTCCCGGTAAATACATTTTAGTAAATAATTGAGCGTGTTTAATTAAGGTTTTTAAACGAAGTTCAAGAGAAATATCCTCACCTGCCAAAGTCTTCGGCGGATGCTCAATTTGGCAATCGTTATCACGAACAACTTGGCTATCCGCCCAAAGCGGATGCTCAATTTGGCAACCACACTTAGCGTGGGCCAAATTGGCAAATAACCAAGGAGAACCAAAAATACCTCGGCCGATCATCACACCATCAAGACCAGTTTTTTTAGCTATAGAGATCGCTTCAGCAACAGTTTTAATATCGCCATTACCTAAAATTAAAACTCCTGAACCTTTGGCTAATTCCACCGCCCGAGGAGCTAAGTCCCAATTAGCCGGCACTTTTGATAATTCTTTAGTAGTTCTAAAATGAATGGTAATCGCCGAAGGTTTAGCTTCTAATAAAGCTGGCAACCATTTCTCTAATTCATTTTTAGTAGTCCCGATTCGGGTTTTAACTGAAACTGGCAAATCACCGGCTCCCCGTTTGGCGGCTAAAATTAATTCTTGAGCCAGAGCGGGAGTTTTGATTAAAGAAGCACCCGAACCTTGTCTTAAAACTGAACGATCAGGACAACCCATATTGATATCCACACCAGCAAAACCCATGGTTGAAGCTAGACGAGAAGCTGATTCAATTGTAGCCGGATTAGAACCAAAAATTTGAGCAATGATTGGTTTTTCCTGATCACTAAAATAAAACTCTCGTAATAATTTCTCTCGACCAGCAGAACTAGCTAAACCATCGGCCGAAACAAATTCCGTAAAAAATAAATCTGGCATACCAAAATCGGCAATGATTTGGCGATAGGCTGAATCAGTCACATCATACATTGGCGCTAAAACAACAATCGGTTTTTTTAATTGTTCCCAAATATTTTTTGACACAAAAATTTAGATTTTTTTATAAATTCTACTACTCAACTGGAATATAAGCACTTTTTGTTTCGCGAGTGACATTATCAACCAAAAAACGAATAATTTTAGCCGTATCAGTCTTTCGATCATTACTCTTTAAAAGAACTAGGGCAATCGTCCGTTGTTCAAATTCAGACAAAGGTAAAGAAAAAAGAGCGACTAAAGTTCGACCCGCTTCATCGGTATAACCATTTTTGCCACCGAGATAATAATCGAGAGTATAAAGATCATTGAGATTACGCCATTGGTGAGAGTCAATTCGTAAAGTGCCCTTTTTAGTTAAATCAAAAATATATTTTTTAGTTCGATAAATATATTGCGATAAAGCAAATAAATCAGAAGCACTAGAAACATTATTCTCAGCTAGACCGCTAGGATCTTCGAAATAGGTTTGTTTCAAACCTAGGGTCCGAGTTTTTTGATTCATTAAATCAATAAATTTAGTTCGATCGCTACTTTGAGCGATAACTTCCGCCGACATATTACTAGATTCCAACAATAAAGGATAAAGTAAATCAGAAATTTTAATTTTTTCATTCAAAGCCAATCGGCCAGTTTTACTATAAGTTTTATAAGCATCTTTGGTCACGGTCGTTTTTTCATCTTGATTTAAATTTTCTAAAGAAACTAAAGCAGTCATCAATTTGGTAATGGAAGCAATTGGCAAAACTAAATGGGAATTTTTTTGAATTATAATCTCCCCGGTCTCCACATCAGCCACCAAAAAAGATTCGGCGGATAAAGGTAATTTTTCCGGGTCTTTTAGAGATAGGTAGGACGAGGCAATATTTAAACGCTTAAGATTGTCTGGTAAATCGCTGACCCTCTCGAGCTGTTTAGGGGAACCAAAAATTAAAACTTTAGTATTTTCATCAGCAAAATCATAAACCATTTTAGCGAAATCGTTGGCTAAACGAATCGAACCAGCACTAAAAGAATCTGGAAGTAAACGACGATTAGAATTTTCTGGTTGACCATGAATAAAAAAATTACCAAAAAATTGAACACTATAAGGGAACCAAACTTTGGCCAAAGGAGAAAAATGACGAAGATCTTTTATTTTAACCGTATATTCCCCAACTGGAGCTTCCCAAGGACTGCCGACTAAACCTTTAGCTAAAATAGTAGTCGAAGAAACAAATTGTTTATCTTGATATAAATAAAGAACCATTTGGCCTAAATCAGCCACAATAGTTTTATGAGAACTAATTAAATTTAATTGCTGAGGTTTGAAAATCTGCCAATCAGCAATAGTCGCCACCTTAGAATCCCCCGCTGATTGAGTCGCATAGGTCCATTGATTACTTTTGATTAAAGTTTGATAGATTAAGTGACCACCAGTAGAAACACTCCAAAAAGTCCCCGCTCCCAAAATAAGAGCCACTAAAACCCAGAGACCATAATAGAGGGTTCGAGACATATTCTTAATCTACATTTTTTCGATCCTTGGCGCTAGTCCCGAACCAGAATTAGAATCAGCTTCAAAATAAACTTTCATCCCCTGACTAAGAGTGTCATTGATTAAAAGATCAGCGATACTTTGTTCAATATTATCTTGGATATAACGTTGCATTGGTCGAGCCCCAAAAACCTTGTTAGCCCCATTTTGAGCGACAGCCGTCACTAAAAAATCAGTAACGCCCAAAACAATCCCTTTAGCTTCTAAACGAGTGGCTAGTTTCTTTAACATTAAACGGGCAACTTGGATTAACTCCGCTTCAGCTAGGGGTTGATAGACCACCACGGCATCAAAACGATTTAGAAGTTCTGGTTTAAAAATCCCTTGGGACACAATCGCTTCGACTAATTCAGTCGCCTGAGGTGTTTTCCCAGCCGAAACTAATTGCCAAATCAAATCAGAACCAGCATTGGAAGTGGCAATAAAAATAGTATTTTTAGCAAACACTTTTTTCCCCGATCCATCAGCAAACACTCCTTCGTCAAAAACCGGTAAAAAGAGATTGAGAATTTCGGGGCTAGTTTTTTCAAATTCATCAAGTAAGACCACACCATAAGGATGTTCCCGAATAAGGCTGGATAAAAGACCAGCTTGGCCACTAGTGTAAGAACCAATCAAACGCGCAATCGCATCAGCTCCTTGAAATTCGGACATATCTAGGCGACGCATTTCTTCCTCTTGGCCAAAGAAAGCCGCGGCCAGAGCTTTTGCAGTTTCGGTTTTACCCACTCCCGTTGGACCTAAAAAGAGAAAGGAACCAATCGGCCGATTAGGATTACGAATCCCCACTCGAGCTCGTCGGATAGCATTAGCCACCGATTTAATCGCTTCAGTCTGACCAATGACTCGGGCTGAAAGAGTAGCTTCTAATTGATTTAATTGGGTTTTATCTTCGCTATTCATCACTCCCAGCGGAATGTTGGTCTTGGATTGAATAAAGCTTAAAACTTCCGCTTGACCGAGAGTAGTTAAATTATTTTGTTTAGCCCAAGGGGCAATCTCCAATAATAAGTCCATAGTCTTGTCAGAGCTGATACTGTCAGGAAAATAATATTCGGCACTATGATTGATTTCCATTATCGCTTGATAGGTAAAAAAGAGATGATAATCAGTTTCAATTTGGCTAACTTGGCGTAAAAGCAATTCGGCCAATTCGGCAGAACTCAAAGCTTCAATTTTAATTTTTTCAAACCGAGACAAAAGACCGACTTGATTTTCAATTTGATCATGAAAGTGATCCAGATCAACCAGGCCGATAACTTGCAACTCGGGCGCGGTCAAAAAGGGATCAATTAATAAAGCTAAATTAGAACCTAGGATTTTAGCCGAAGCGAGAAGATTAGGAAAATCATCAATAACTAAAATAATATTGCCCGCTCGAGCGGCATCAGAAAAAATTTTTAAAATTCCTTGTTCAAAAGTATTTTTATCTTTAAACGCCGAAATAAACTTGGCACTTTCTAATAAGACTGGTCGCCGATCACGCAAAGGTCCTAAAGTTTTCCCTAAATAAATAGACCGCGCTAAATGATAAACTAGGTCTAATTTATCGGGACCAGCGGAGCCAATAATTAAAGCATTATCTTCTCGAGATCGAACTAAAATATTTTCTAATTGTTGTAATTCTTTTTGACGAGAATTACTGGCTGACTGGAGGGAAGAAACTATTTCATCTTTTAATAAATCTCGACTCCAGAGATCTAAATTATAAGTCTCGCCATAAACCCAATCTTGGCCAATCCCCGGCCGACGTAAAAGGTTTTCTGGGAGCCACCAACGTCGACTTAATTCTCTAGTCTCTAATTGCAGAATCACCCAATTCACCGCCCCTAAAAAATCAGCTTCTTTGATCCCACTGGCTAATAACCAAGTTTTGAATTCAGGAGAAGACAGCAGAAAATGTTCCATTAAATCGGACATTTTGACCACCGGTCCAATTTTAGGCACCGGCAGAGATAAAACTTGAGTGTAAGGGGTAGCTAAAAAAGTCTGCCAGACTGCCTGGCTCAAACCCAAACGACGAAGAATAGCCCGACCCAATTTGGCTCGGCCGAAAGAAGCCAAGAGGTCGTCATCTTTAAGTTGAAATAAAATCCGACCGACCGAAAAAGTATAGCTATCAATCGCCTGATAACGATTTTGAGCAATTAATTCGAAATAATAACGAGCAGAAAAATAAAGTTCTAATAAATAAACAATTCCGAACAAACTTAAGTTAATAAATAACAAACCCAAAATTTTATTTTTGATTTGAATTAAAAATAACCAAAAACCCGCCACTGGTGACCAATAAGTTGAAACTTGGTAAACAACAAAAATCAACACTAAAATAAAAATAATATACCGCAGTAAATGAAGGAGAAGACGTCTAAATCGTTCAGTAATTAAATCATCCAACAACAAAACTGGATAAAGACGACTCTGTTTAATTTGATTTTTTAATTCAGACATTAGGGTAGAAATAATAAACCTAGACCGACTAAAAAGGCGACTACTACTCCAAAAGGTAGGACCAACCAAGAGAGTAGGACTAGAGGAAGAGAAAGACTAAGAAGAACAAGGACACCTAGACCAACAATAATAATGATCGTTCGAATCAGGAAGCCGACCAGACGCATTAAAATATTGACCACAAAAGCCTCAAACCATTGCCCAGCATTAAAAATATTTCCCTGATAATCTAAATCAAGCCGACGCCAAGGTGAGATCCAAGTTCGAAACATTAAAGAGAGCGAGAAGAAATTAAAACTAAACTGAAAAAAGTTTCGATATAAAACAAGAAGCGATTTTAAGGCCTGACCGTAATGCCAAATAAAATAATTAAAAATGATGATTGCAACGCGCATAAAGTAATAATATTATAACAGATTTTTAGTAGGAGTGTCTTTAAATTTATAAAAAACTTTAGAACTAAAGCGTAAATCTAAATAATCCAAGTGCGCCCCGGCTTGAAAAGCTTCTTTAAAACTGACCGCCGAAAAAACGGCTTTCAGATTAGCTAAAACCAAATCCGGATTGACCTGGCTATTGACCAGTAATCGCCACTCTTGTTGATCTTGAGTAAAAATTAAAGCCAGATCTCCAGCTGACCCCATTTCAATTCGTTTAAGAGTGCTTGGACTTAAAGTTTGAATTAAATCTGTCGCTTGAAGTGAAAAATTTAAAAAAGGTACTAAATCTAATTCCGGTAGAGGTTGAGAAAATAAAGCTATGGTTCCAGTGGCCTGATAAAATTCTGGGAAAATACCGACGGAAAAAAGCGGGGCGGTCGAAAAAGCTACTCCCTTTTGGTCAAGGAAAAAACATTGTTTCAAGTCTTCGTGGCCATAGCACCATAAAGCCAGTGGTTTACGTTCTAAAATAGTGACAGTTAAGGTCTGTCCCATTAAAGACATTCCTACTTCTCCGGCTCGAGGAGAAACCTGATGGATAGTCTCTGATAATAAAGTCCGCGGATAAAACAATAGACTACGACGAGGAATCAAATTTGAATTATCAGTAAATAAAATCTTATTCAGCGCCTTAGAAATATTCTCTTGTTCATAAGGTGAAGCGCCAGAAATTTTTATTTGTTCAATTAAAAATTTAGGTGAACGAAGTAAAAAAATTAACTCGATTGTCACAATTAAAATAAAAATAATAATCAAAACAATGCTCACCGACAAACGTCGATGGGCGCGTTTTTTTCCAGTCGCTAATAAATCTTTTTTAGACGAGGTCATAAAGATAGTCCTCGAAACAAATCCAAGCTAACGAATTATTTCTTGTCCGCCCAGATAAGGACGTAAAACTTCTGGAATAATAACCGAACCGTCAGCCTGTTGATAATTTTCTAATAATGAGACTAAAATACGTGGTGAAGCCACAGCGGTTCCATTTAGAGAATGAACCAAATGAGTTTTTCCTTCGAGATCTTTATATTTTAAATTTAAACGGCGAGCTTGAAAATCATGAAAATAAGAGATGGAATGAGTTTCGCGATATTTATTTTCACTTGGCACCCAAGCTTCAATGTCATATTTTTTAACTTGACCCAAACCAAGATCACCACTGCAATTGACGACCACTCGATAAGGTAATTTCAAACCTTGCATCAATTTTTCAGCATTAGCTAATAAAGCTTCATGCCAACGAACACTTTCTTCATGATTAGCTTCACATAACACAACTTGTTCAACTTTATAAAATTCATGAAGACGAATCAGACCCCGAGTATCTTTACCGTGAGAGCCAGCCTCCCGTCTAAAGCAAGGTGACCAAGAAACAAATTTCAGAGGTAGATGATCAATCGGCACAATTTCATCCATATGATAACCCATCATCGCTACTTCAGCGGTTCCAGCTAAATAATCTCCATCTTGAGTTTTATATAAATCTTCTTCACCTTGAGGTAAATAAGCAGTACCATAAAAAGAGTCTGGTCGAACCAATGACGGTACCATCATCGGAGTAAAAGATTCCTTTTGGAGTAAATCAAAAGCATACTGCCACAGAGCGAAAGATAAACGCAAACCTTCATTTTTTAAAAAATAACCTCGAAAACCAGCGACTTTAGTCCCCCGCTCCAAATCAACCAGATGAAGATTCTGCATCAATTCAATATGACTTTTAGGAATGAAAGGAAATTGGGGTCGTTCACCATTAGTTTTTAATTCGACATTATTAGAATCATCATCACCATCTGGCACAGAAATATCGGGAACATTAGGCACTTGGACCATCAAGGCCTGCCAATTTTTAATAATCTCTTTTAATTCAGTTTCCTGATTTTGCAATTCTTCTTTCAGAGATTTCATTGCCAAAATATTCTCTTCTCGTTTAGAAGTATCCTGAGCAATTTCAGTGGAAATTTTATTTTGATGAGCTCGCTTAGTTTCGACTTCAATTAAAAGTTTGACCCGCTTTTCATCTACAGCCAGTAAGTCTTCAACTTTAAATTTGAGACGTTTTTTTCGAGCCGCTTCTGCAATTAACTCTTTGTTCTCTCGAATAAATTTAATGTCTAACATTAAATTATCATAACAGGACTACTAAAAATTGCCAAACAAAAAAGCCCCGTCGTGTAAAGATTGGGCTTTTGCGTCATAAGGGTTTGGCGCAATACACGACGGGGGTATAACCCTCTCTGTGGTGTTGGGGTTAGAGAGATAGTACAGGGGGGTTCCTGATGTGAGGATCTCTCTAGTGGGGACATCAAAGAGGGGGATGGGAAAAGTGAGGCGATAAACAAAGAGAACTTAGGAACCCTTGTTGTGGAGTTCAGAATTTATCTGAGATCCGCAAGCTGGGCAAGTCTCCTCGCTTGTGGTAATCGAGTGTTCTGCCATTAATCGGCAGACTATGCAATTCATATTTTCCTCCTTTTTTACTATAGATCGATCTGATTATTATGATAACATAAGCTATAAAAAAAGCAAGCTCAATATTCTTTGTGCTATAATACTGGACAATGCCCAAAATCTTTCAAAAATTAACAGGCTTAGCGATTCCGGAACCTTTGCGCGAAATACCCGAGCCACCCCAAACTCTCTTTTATCAAGGGCAAATTTTCAAGACGGATGAAAATTTTTTAACTGTGGTCGGTTCGAGACGAATGAGTCATTATGGACGAGAAGTATGCGAAAAATTGATCGCTGGTTTACAAAATTATCCTATCACCATTGTTTCAGGTTTAGCTTTAGGTATTGATACCGTCGCTCATCAGAGTGCCCTTAGAGCCAAGCTACGAACAATTGCTTTCCCAGGTTCGGGTTTAGATCAGTCAGTTCTCTATCCCCGCTCGAATTTAAAATTAGCGGAAGAAATTATCGAAACTGGTGGCTTATTAATTTCGGAATTAGCTCCGACCCAAAAGGCTACCCCTTACACTTTTCCCCGTCGAAACCGTTTGATGGCTGGCTTAAGTAAAGCCACTCTAATTATTGAAGCCAGCCAAAAATCAGGCACTTTAATCACCGCTCGTTTAGCTCTAGATTATAATCGAGAAGTTTTAGCTGTGCCGGGAGCTATCACTTGGCCTAATTCTTTCGGACCTAATTATTTAATTAGAGAAGGAGCAATCCCAATCACGAGTAGCGTTGATATTCTTCAAGTGTTTGGTTTTGAACCGGAAAACTCTGATCAACAACTAAAATTAATCCCTGAAGATCTATCGACTGATGAATTGAAAATCTTAAAACTGATCCAAGCTGGCGAAACTAATATTGACCAAATGATTATCGACAGTAAATTATCAGCCCCGGTCGTTAATACTATTTTAATGCTATTAGAAATTAAGGGTTTAATTTCTAACAAAAACGGAATTATCTCTTTGACTTAATTTTAGTTTGACTTTTGAAATTTAAAACTATACCAGATTTCCACGGTCGTGGAAATCTGGTATAGTTTGAGAATATTAAATTAAACCGATGTGAAAATTAACAATTTCCACATCGGTTTTTTAATTAAAAATTGACAAAGTTTTTTTAATCTGTAATTCTGGAGCCGAAGTCAAATTAGTCAAAATAAGCTCGGACCAGTATAATAACTAAAAATTTAAACTAAAAAAATATTTTAATGAAACTTTTAATTGTCGAATCTCCAGCTAAAGCTAAAACGATTGAGAAATATCTTGATCATGAATACACGGTCCGAGCTTCAGTCGGTCATATTCGTGATTTACCAAAATCAAGCAAGAACGCTATTGATATTGCTAAAGGTTTCATCCCGAACTATGTGATCAGTCCGGGAAAAGAAAAAATCGTATCTGATTTAAAAGCGCTGGCTAAAAAAGCTACCGAAGTCGTTTTGGCGACTGACCCTGATCGCGAAGGTGAAGCGATTGCTTGGCATATTAAAGAAGCGATTGGTTTAAAAAAGTCAAAACGAATTGTTTTTCACGAAATCACTAAAGAAGCAGTCCAAGAAGCGATTAAACACCCTCGAGAGATTGATGAAAATTTACGAAGTGCCCAAGAAGCCCGACGAGTCCTCGACCGATTGTTTGGTTATGATTTAAGTAATTTAATTTGGCAAAAAGTTCGCTATGGTCTTTCGGCTGGTCGAGTTCAATCCCCGGCTCTCCGCATCCTAGTCGAACGAGAAAAAGAAATTCGAGCTTTTATACCTGAACAATATTGGGTAATTGAAGCCCTGTTAAAAACTCAAGCTGGCCCCGAAATTAATTTTAATTGTAACCTAGAACCAAAAACCCAAGCCGAGGCCGACCAAATAGTCGAAGCAGGACAAAAAGCAAGTTGGCAAGTCGCCAAAGTAGAAGCCAGCTCCGCTACCCGTAAAGCTCGGGCCCCGTTTACTACTTCTACTCTCCAACAAACGGCTTCATCTCGTTTAGGCTTTTCACCAGCTATTACCATGCGTTTAGCTCAAAAACTATACGAAGCTGGCCATATCTCCTATATGCGAACAGATAGCACTAATTTAAGTGATTCAGCAATGGCAGAAATTAGTGCCGTCATTAAAAAAGATTTCGGAGCTGAATATGCAGAAGCTCAAAAATATACGACTAAAAGTAAGAACGCTCAAGAAGCCCATGAAGCCGTTCGTCCCACTTACCCTGCCATTAAAAGTGTCAAGGCGGGAGCTCAAGAGCAAAAACTCTATCGTTTGATTTGGCAGAGAACAATCGCGAGTCAAATGGCTGAGGCTAAATTATTGAAAACTAAAATTACTGCTCAAGCTGATAATGAGATCGTGCCCCTGTTTGTGGCTAATGACCAACAAGTAGTTTTTCCGGGTTGGTTATCTGCCGATCCAGAAGCTCGCGGAGAAGATGTCGATTTACCTAAAGTTAAAGAAGGAGAAAGCTTAAAGCTTAAAAAAATCGAAGCAACTGGTAAAGAAACCGAACCCCCTCACCGTTACTCAGAAGCTGGTTTAGTCAAAGAATTAGAAAAACGAGGTATTGGCCGACCAAGTACTTATGCTTCGACGATTAAAACAATCATTGATCGAGCTTATGTGGATAAAATTGACAAAGCTCTGAAACCAACCGAAACAGGCGAAGTGGTCAGTGACTTTTTAAGTGAATATTTTGGTCATTATATTAGTGATACTTTTACGGCTGAAATGGAAGACGAACTAGATGAAATTGCTCGCGGGGAACGACAATACATTCCCACCCTGAAAGCTTTTTATGATCCTTTTTCTAAAGATATTGCCAGTAAGAAAAGAATTGACAAATTGACCACCTTAGGAGAAGCCCCGACTGATATAAAATGTCCGACTTGTGATGGAGCAATGCAAATTAAATTAGGTAAAAATGGAAAATTTTATAGTTGTGCTCGTTTCCCTGATTGCTTGGGTGCTAAAACAATGGCCGGTTTAGAATTAGCACCACCCAAAGAAACGGGAGAAGCTTGTCCTAAATGTAAAAATGGAAAATTAATCGAACGCGAAGGTCGCTTTGGTAAATTTATTTCTTGTAATCGTTATCCAAAATGTAAATTTATCAAGAAAGATGAAGCGACTGAAATAGCTAATCGAGAAGCTAACGATACTCATGTTGAATGTAATCTTTGCCACAAAGGAACAATGATTGAAAAAAAGGGACGATTTGGAATCTTTTATGGTTGTTCTAATTATCCGGATTGTAAAAATATTATCAAAGCCAAACCAACCGGTAAACTCTGCGAACTCTGTCAGTCGCTAATGATGAAAGGAACTAAAACCATCCCGGAACGCTGTAGTAATAAAGCCTGTCTCAATAATCGACCGGATAAAAAAGCTAAATAAATTACTAAAAAATAAAACAAGTTGCGTGTCCTATCCCCATAAAGGGGACTGCTCCGCTAAAGCGGGTTGCCCTCACGTATTTATGGCCAAGCCACGAATCTACTGATT
>PCSX01000008.1:15715-30420 GCA_002772495.1 Candidatus Vogelbacteria bacterium CG22_combo_CG10-13_8_21_14_all_37_9
GCCTCGGGAGATTTTTGTATTTAGTATTTAAGTATTTTTTTGCTAAGATAGATAAATGTCAACTCTTGATGTCAAAGAAATTACTGACTTGATGAAAAAACCAAACTTAGCTGAAAAAGCTCTGATCGCTAAAGCTTTAGCTTTTGCAACTAAAATTCACACTGGCCAAACTCGTTATTCTGGTGAACCCTATATCAATCACCCTTTTGCAGTGGCTAAAAATTTAGTCGAAATGGGAGCCGACACAGAAACAATTATCGCCGGACTACTTCACGATAGTGTGGAGGATAAACCAACTTGCCAAGAAGAACTGGTTCGAGAATTCGGACCAAAAGTAGCTTTTTTAGTCGAGGGCGTAACTAAATTAGGAAAATTAAAATATCAAGGCACTACTCGCCACGCCGAAAGTCTGCGCAAACTTTTTGTCGCTACGGCTGAAGATATTCGAGTAATTTTAATTCGCCTAGCTGATCGCCTCCATAATATTCAAACTTTAAAATTTGTCTCACCTGAAAAACAGAAGAGAATTGCTCTAGAGACTTTAGAAATTTATGCCCCACTAGCTAATCGTTTGGGCATGTGGAAAATCAAAGGGACCCTCGAAGACGCTAGTTTCCCTTATGTTTATCCTGACGAATACAAACAAGTTGTTGCTTTACGTAAAAATAAGGGTAAAGAATTAATTAAAAAATTAGAGAAAGTTTATCGAGTCTTAAGTCAAGAATTGGTCAAACAAAAAATTGCTGATTTTGAAATTGATTATCGAATTAAATATCTTTATAGCCTGTATAAAAAATTGAAGCGTCACAATATGAATATTGATGATATTTACGATCTCTCCGCTTTACGCGTTATTGTCAATACTATTCCGGAATGTTATCAAGTCTTGGGTATTATCCACAATGTTTGGGTACCAATTCCCAACAAATGGAAAGATTATATCGCCCACCCTAAACCGAACGGTTATCGTAGCATCCACACCGCTGTTTTCACCGGTGATGGCAGTATTGTCGAAATCCAAATTAGAACTCGCGAAATGCAACATGATGCCGAATACGGAATTGCTTCTCATTTAATTTATGATGAAAGTGGTAAACCAAAAGTCGGTGGCATTATGACTAAAAATTTAAATTGGCTCCAAGAGTTAATCGAGTGGCAAAAGAATGTCAATCAATCTGATGAATTTTTACACACCCTCAAGACCAATTTTTTTCAAGACCGAATTTTTGTTTTTACGCCTAAGGGCGATGTGATCGAATTACCTAAAAATGCCACGGCTTTGGATTTTGCCTATCGCATTCATTCTAATATCGGCCATCAGGCGGTAGCGGCTTGGGTTAATGGTAAATTCACTAGTCTTGATCATAAACTGAATAATCGCGATTTAGTTAAAATTGAAACTCAAAAAAATGCTAAGCCCAGTGCCAAGTGGTTAAATCTAATCAAAACCACTTCAGCACGAAATTACATTAAAAAATTTTTACAAACTAAAAAACCTAAAGACTAAAATTTCTGATTTGATAAAGCACTTCGTCATCCAGATCAATTTCTGGTTCAGCTATTTTTTCAACTTCTATAATATTATCTAAAGTCTCAGACGGATCAGTCAAAACAGCTTTATCAGTTAAACTAAAATTATTTAACTCCTCTTCAGCCACCAGACCTTTTCTAATCGCTTCTAAAATTTTACTTAAATCACTGTTAGTAGAGAAGTCGATCACCACTCTGCCATTTTTGCCCCCACCGCGTTTTTCCACTCGAACTCGAGAGCCTAGGCGTTCGGTTAATTTTTCTTCTAATTCAACAAACTCTGGTTCGAGCATTAATTCTCGTTTGCGCGCTCGATCGATAGCAATCCGACGAGCCATCGCTTCGGCGTCACGAACACTGAGCTGTTTGAGCATAATTTCTTGAAACAGAGCGGCTTGTTCTTGGGGTCGATCAACCAACATTAAAATCGGTCGAGTATGACCTTCGGTAATTTTTCCAGCGACCACAGCGTCTAGAACTTCTTGAGGTAAACCTAAAATTCTAATAGTGTTAGAAACATAAACTCGACTTTTACCAACGCGCTTAGAAATTTCCAAATGAGTTAAATTAAATTCTTTCGCTAAACGACCAAAAGCCATCGCTCGATCTACCGAATTGAGATCCTCGCGTTGGAGATTTTCTATAATCGCCATTTCTAATTTGATTTTATCCGCATGTTCACCGGAACGAATCAGAGCCGGCACTAAAGTTAAGCCCGCGATTTTGGAAGCGCGCCAGCGACGTTCCCCGGCGATTAATTCGTATTCAGCGGTCAAACCACCTTCGGGTCGTTCTACTTCTTTCCTAGTGACAACCAAGGGCTGTAAAACGCCATATTGACGAATGGAATCAGCCAAATCACGCAGACGATCGGCATTAAATTCTTGACGTGGTTGAAAAGGGTTCGCCCTAATCTTATCCACCTCAATCATAAAAATAGAGTGTTCGTAGTCACTAGCCATAGATTAATTATAACATAAAAAATTAAGAAGACAGAAAAACAATTTTCTGTTTGTTTTCTTCTCGCCCTAATAATCATTATTTAAAATAATGATTATTTTGGTGGGCGAGGGGGGACTTGGTCACGAGTGACTAAGTATTTTACTTCATCTATTATTTCATCTGATTTGTAAAATACAAAGTCCTCTCGACCCCGCCTCACTGGTCTCACTTCATTCGACATAGTTCCGGCCTTCAAGTCCCCCACTTAAAACAAAACTGTTTGTTTTACTCTCGCCCCAATAATCATTATTTTTAAATAATGATTATTTTGGTGGGCGAGGGGGGACTTGAACCCCCACGATCTTGCGATCAATAGATTTTGAGTCTATCGCGTCTGCCATTCCGCCACTCGCCCTTTGATTAAAGCTAGTTTACTAAATTAACTTGAAAAATCAAACTAACTTGCAATTATTCTAATTTTTCTTATGCTGTAATTAGATAGGTAGAAACCTTCTAAACAAGTGGAAAAGGAGGGAAACTATGATTGACAGAAAACGAGTCCAGAGAATTCGACGGATCCAACGAATTAAAGCTTTGAGGGGTTGCCGGCTGATGACCGAACATCGAGCTTTATTACCCTTACTAGTAGCTAATGGGAATATTACCATCGTCGTTGATCGAATCACTGAAAATTCCAAAGCTGATACTAAAAGTATCAGCTTGATCAGAGAAGGAGGCAACACCCTAAATTGTGAAATAGGAGGTGGCTTTCACAGCCAAAGACTAACTATTCACACTAAGACTCCAGCCGAAATAAAAATGGCCATTCTCCAATATCAAAAGAAGTTAGCTGGAAAAGAAGTCCCTCGCTTCGACCAAAAGGCTTGAATCAGTAATTCTAGCGTCGCTATCTTAGCGACGCTATCATTTTTTATGATAAATATAAAATCGGCCCAAGGCCGATCCGCCTCGGGCGGAAAACCAAAAATAATTGTCCTACTTGGACCCACTGCTTCAGGAAAAAGTGACTTAGCGGTTAAATTGGCCAAGCAACTTAAGAACCTAAACCACGTTAAAGGCGTGGTCAATCAAAATTCGAAAGAATTTTTAGGGGAAATAATCTCGGCTGATTCTCGTCAAGTGTATCGGGGACTTAATTTAGGAACGGGAAAAATCACTAAACGAGAAATGACTGGTGTCCCCCATCACCTCTTGGACGTCGCTGATCCTAAAAGAATCTTTACTGTGACTCAATATCAAAAATTAGCCAAACGAGCAATCAAAGACATTGCCAAACGAGGTCATCTCCCGATTATTTGTGGTGGTACTGGTTTTTATTTAGAAACCCTAGTCTTTGATAAAACTTTACCCGTCGTCAAACCAAATTTAAAATTACGACGACAATTAGAGAAAAAGACTCCAATTGAATTATGGCAAAACTTAAAACAATTAGACCCTAATCGAGCTGAAACTATTGACCCTAATAATAAAGTCAGGCTTATCAGAGCAATTGAAATTACCACTAAACTTGGAAAAGTCCCCCCCTTATCAAAACTTGACTCGCCTTATGATTGTTTATGGTTAGGTTTAAAATTAAGTGATCAAAAATTAGCCCAAAATATTCACCAACGTTTAGTTAAAAGACTAAAACAGGGTTTAGTGGCCGAAGTAAGAAATCTTCAGCGGTCTGGCTTAAGTTGGACAAGATTAGAAGCTCTAGGTTTAGAATATCGTTACGTCGCTCTTTTTTTGCAACATAAACTAAGTAAAAAAGAAATGTTTGAGCAACTAGAAAAAGTGATCAACCATTATGCCAAACGCCAAATGACCTGGTTTCGGCATTTACCAAATATAAATTGGATCGAGACCGAAACTGAAGCGTTGAAGACAATGAAAGAAAAATCTATAAATTAAACCAACTTTTAGCTAGTTGTCAAAAAGATGGTTTTTTAGTTCTCTCTTCAGTGAAAAGTGTCTTGGCTTTGAAATTAGGCTCTATCTTAGTTTTAATCTCTTCAGGCGTAGTAAGAGGAGAATTTTTTTGAATATCATTTAAAAACAATTCCGCTTCTAATTCTCTTATTCGATTTTGACCGAGTGCTCTTTTTTTAAGAGTTTCAAGATCTTTCTCAGTCGCGCCATTTTTGACTAAAATTTCAATAGTGATATCGTCAAAAGTATCAATCTCTTGAGAATGTTTTTTTCTTAAGATTTCCTGCCATTTAGGTGGTAAAACTGAAAAAGGGATTCTTTCTTTTTTAGCGCGAGTAAAAACTTTATCTACCACCAGAGGATCAGTCCAACTTTTTTCATTAGCAGTCGCTTCAAGAATTTCAGCTTTGGTAAAAATATTTTTATCAATCGGTAAAAAATTATCCACCTTTCTTTTGATAATATGTCTTTGCCAAATAATTGGCAAATCTTTAAATCGAATTGTCTCGCTGGAATTAGTCGAAAAAGTCTCTACTGGTAAATCCACAAAAGCTTCCGGAATAATCGGCTGAAGAGTGAGATCTTTTGCTGATTCACCCGTTGAAATTTTTTCATCAGGACCACTCAAATGAATTACCTCGGGAGTTTCAGGTAATTCTTTTTGATTAAGACGAATGTAGGGTAGTTTGTCGGGCTCTTCTTTTTCCTCTCTTTCTTCTGGATCAAATTCTATATTTTCCATATACATATAGATTAATTATATCAAATCTTAATTGAAAAGACGATATATTAAAGCGGGTCCACCCCGACTCGAACGGGGAACTGCGGTTTTGGAGACCGATGTTTTACCATTGAAACTATGGACCCTAAAACATTTTGTTAAAAAATGTTCGGGCGATCTGTCTTATTTGGACAGATTTAGCCCTAAAAATCTAAAATTAAAAATTTAGAACTAAATTAACAAATTGACAAAAAGACAGATAAAAACTCTGTTTTGGCTAATATAGCACAAAAACCGACTAAAAGAAAAACCCTATTTAAAGGGTTATTTCTTGGTCTCAATATGAGGGGTAGATTTTTTACACCATTTACAAAACTTTTTGAGTTCAATCTTTCGCTCAACAGTCTTCCGGTTTTTCCGGCTCCAGTAATTGACTCGTTTGCAAGTCTTACAGGATAATTTAATTAATTGATCTTGGGACATAAATTTAAAATAAGCCATTAAACTATAGCAGATTAAGGTTAAAGAGGCAAATTGGAAACTAAGTGACCACTTAGAGAAAACAGATTATAAACACATTCAATCGATAGCCCTTCAGGGTTTGTAGATTGTGCGTAGGGGAGGATTCGAACCTCCGTAGACCGAAGCCAGCAGTTTTACAGACTGCCCTCGTTGACCGCTTGAGTACCTACGCAAATTCTTTTTTGTAATCCTCGATCCAAGTCAAAATCTGCTTCAATAATTTTTTATCCCCATAACGGATATGAATCATACCATGGGGCATTTTAGATTTTTTACCCTCTTGATAATCTTGACGAATATAAGGTTGTGAAAATTGTCGAAGACTAACTTGACATATTTTACTCCAAAATTTGATTAAATCAAGTGGTTTTTGATTAGCATAGCAATACAAATAAATTCGTAAACGGTCTTCTTTAATTCCGCAAATTTCTCGTAAAAAACGTAAAAACACTTTAACCATTTGAACATCCGAATTAGCTAGATCAACTAAATTAGCAGTACTAGCTTTAAAACCTTCACCCCAATATAAAGTAATACCAATATTTTTTAATTTTTCTTCTGATTTACTTAAATGACTTTTTAAAACATAAGTTGCCGGCTTTCGATCATAAATTAATTTATTACTCTCAATCGTTGTTCTTCTTTTAAGTTGATGTTGTCGCATGAAATGATAGACGACATCCAGAGAAACACCTAAAACTAAAGCAATCTGTCGGACACTATGACAGTCTTGATAATATAATTTTTTAATTAAGTTTAAATTATCTGATCCTAACTTAGCCATTTTTAAATTATAGACTCAACAAAAACATATGTCAACGAAAAAGTTTCTATGACATTTAGTCTTTTGACTCATATTAAAGACTAACTTAAATTTTACCTAAGCCTTAATTTTAGAAGAACGACTAGCCACTCGACTAGATCGGCTGGAATTGACTTTCTTTAATTCAATCACCGGTAAATCATTTTTGATAGTGACAGAAACAGTCCCTCCATTTTCCACTCGGCGAGCAATAATAAATTCGGCCACGGGATTGAGAATTTTAGATTGGATCACTCGTTTCAACGGTCGGGCCCCATACTCTGGATCATAACCAGCCTTGGCTAGATAAGCTAAAACTTCCGAATTAATTTCTAAGTTAATCCCTTTACTTGACAATCGTTCTCGGACAATCGCTAATTGAAGTTCCACAATTTCTCGAATCGATTCTTCTGATAAAGGATTGAAAATAATAATTTCATCTAAACGATTTAGAAATTCGGGTCGGAAGTGATTTTTCAAACTCTCAGTGATTTTAACTTTAGTATCTTCGTAGGTATTTTGATCACCATTAGTAAACCCAATTTTTTGATAATTACTAATAAAATTACTACCAATGTTAGAGGTCAAAATAATAATGGTATTTTTGAAATTAACCACTCGTCCCTTAGAATCAGTCAGTCGGCCATTATCCAAGACTTGCAACAGAATATTAAAAACTTCTGGATGAGCTTTTTCAATTTCATCAAATAATAAAACTGAATAAGGTCGGTGACGAATAGTCTCAGTCAGTGATCCTCCTTCTTCATACCCCACATAGCCTGGTGGCGAACCAATCAACTTAGATACCGAGTGTTTTTCCATATATTCAGACATATCCACTCGAATCAAAGATTTTTCATCATTAAAAAGAAACTGAGCTAAAGATCGAGCTAACTCAGTCTTACCCACCCCTGAAGGACCGAGAAACATAAAAGAACCAATCGGGCGATCAGGATCAGCAATTCCCGCTCGAGAACGTTTAACCGCTTCAATAATTTTAGTCACCGCTTCATTTTGACCACGGACTCGGCGATTAATCATCTCGGACATTTTCTGTAACTTCTCAACTTCTTCTTCTAACATTTTTTCCACCGGAATCCCCGTCCAACGAGCCACCACTCGAGCAATATCAGTCTCCGTCACTTCTTCTTTAAGAATTTTTCGCCCAGTCTGAAGTCGTTTCAATTTTTGTTCTTTAGATTTAAGAATTTTTTGTACTTCTGGTAAGCGACCATAACGAATTTCGGCCGCTTTAGCTAAATCGGCTTTTAATTCGGCTTGGCCAGCTTCTAAACGTAATTGTTCCAGAGTTTTCTTTGTTTCGCGAATCTCACTAATAACATCTTTTTCATTTTTCCATTTCAATTCTAATTCATTAGTCGTCTCTTTTAATTCACCAATATTTTGATCAATTTCTTTAATGCGAGTTTTAGTTTCTTTTGAATCTTTTAGTTCCAATTCTTTTTTAAGCGCTTCTTTTTCAATTTCCAAACGCATAATCTTCCGTTCCCCCGCTTCTAAAGCAATTGGTTTGTTTTCTAACTGTAAACGTAAAGCCGAAGCCGCTTCATCAACCAAATCAATTGCCTTATCCGGTAGAAAACGATCACTGATATAACGGCTAGATAAATTAACCGCTGTAATAATCGCATCATCAGTAATATGAACTCCGTGATGAAGTTCATAACGATCTTTTAAGCCCCGCAAAATAGCCACCGCATCTTCAATTGATGGTTCTTCCACTAAAATTGGTTGAAAACGTCTAGTTAAAGCTTGATCTTTTTCAATATATTTTTGATACTCCTTAATTGTAGTAGCTCCAATCGCTCGTAAATCACCCCGAGATAGAGCGGGTTTGAGCATATTAGAAGCATCAATCGAACCTTCTGCCGCTCCGGCTCCAACTAAAGTATGAATTTCATCAATAAATAAAATAATTTGACCTTCAGATTTTTCGATTTCCTTCATTATATTTTTCAAACGTTCTTCAAATTCACCTCGATATTTTGTCCCAGCCAAAAGTGAACCTAAATCAAGCGAAACTAATTCTTTATCGCGCAGAGATTCTGGAACATCATTTTTGGCAATCCGAATAGCTAGACCTTCGGCGATGGCGGTCTTACCTGTCCCCGCTTCACCAATTAAAACTGGGTTATTTTTAGTGCGACGAGATAGAATTTCCATCAAACGTCTGATCTCTTCATCCCGACCAATGACCGGATCAAGTTTATCTTTGCGAGCCAAATCAGTTAAATTTTTAGTATATTTTTCAATCGAACGATTTTTACGTGGACCATCAGGATTTCCCAAATCCATGGTTTTTAATTCTTCTAAAACTCGTAAAACACTATCACGATTAACTTTAAAGCGAATTAGAGTTTCGCGAGCCGGAGATGGAGTATCCAGTAAAGCTAAAAACAAATGTTCAACTGAGACAAATTCATCACCCAAAGTGTGGGCTAATTTAGCCGAAGTATCAAAGATTTTTACCAATTCAGGAGTAATGTAAATTTGATAAGAAGGGGCCGCCACTTGCCCACCACCAGCTTCTTCGATCGAATCGAGCAAGTGATCGGTCAGCATCATCGAATCAACGCCTAGGCGCTCGAGAAGCGAAATAACCAGACTTTCTTCCTGCAATAAAAGCGCCGACAGTAAATGAACCGGATTGACCTGATTTTGGCCCCGTTCGATGGCTAATTCGTGAGCCCGGCGAATGGCCTCACGAGCTTTAGAAGTAAAGTTTTGAAATGGAGGCATAGATTTTTTATGATAAGATAACTACTTTAAGCTGTCAATCAAATTAAGTAGACTAGAAGCGGGTAAAACAAATCCGGGTTTAACGACTAGACCGACTAATTGATTAGCAGTATTTAAGACTGGACCACCGAGAGTATCAGAATTAGCGGAATTAGTTCGCAGTAAAGTATTAGGAGTACTAGAAGCATTTTCTGAATTCAAAAGAATTCCCACTGATAAAGGATTATTGTCAGCACTCTCTGAAGCTCCAAGACCGACGACTGTTTGACCAGTGGTATTAGATTTACTAAAAGTAATTACCGGAATTTTAGCTAAATTATTTGAATCATCATTAATCCGGAAAATAGCTATGCTCTTGTCTTTATCAATTAAAGCCCAAGTTAAAGTTATTTTTTTATCAGCATCAGTTTTTAGAAAATAACTTAGATTATCTTTTAAGCCACTAGAACTAGTTAAAAATAATTTCTGATCGGCTAAAATTAAACCAGAGTTAAGAGCTAAACTAGTACCGTCTACAGAGTTCAAATATAATTTAACCACCGCAGGTGAAGAAAAATTAATTGTCTTAACAATTTTTTCACCATCGGTATTTGGCACCGGTACTTCTTTAGTGACTGTTTGAACCACTAATTGAGGGACGATCTTTTCGACGGTTCTTTCCACCACTCGGTTGATGACTTGGCTAGGATTCTGATCAGGATTAACTAAAAGCGACACCGTTAAAATTCCAGTGGCAATCGAAGTGATAAAAGAGGCCAAAATGGCTAAGAGAACTAATTGACTATGATTTAAATCTTCTAATTGCATAAAAATGTTTAAACTTTTAAATTATTTTTAATTGTATCGTAATGTTTAGCGACCGCTGGCCAATCGACAACTTGGAAAAAAGCATCGATAAATTCTACTCGACGATTTTGGTATTTTAAATAATAAGCATGTTCCCAAACATCGCAAGCTAAGATTGGTTGGAGACCTAAAGATAAGGGTGAATCTTGATTAGCGGTAGTAACTATCTGCAGACCAGATTGATCTAAGGTCAGCCAAACCCAACCAGAACCAAAAACCGATAAAGCTTTTTCAGTAAAATCTTTTTTAAATTGCTCAAAAGACGAAAACTTGAGTTTTATCGCTTCAGCTAAATCTCCAGTCGCTTCAGTTTGATCTGAATGTGGACCAATCAAATTAAAAAATAAATTATGATTAGCATAACCACCACCAGAATTTCGAACCGCTGATTTTAATTCTTCCGGCAAAGTAGCCAAATTAGTTAATAAATCTTCAATGGGCTGAGCCGCTAAATCAGGCGAGTTAGTTAAAGCTAGATTTAATTTATCAAGATATGACTGATGGTGTTTATCATGATGAAGCTTCATCGTGGCTTCATCAAAATAAGGCTCTAAATCAGCGTAACCATAATTAAGTGGATTTAATTTATACATAGATATTAAAATTATAGCACAATTTTAAGCTAATTAAAAATTATACCACCAGTGGAAAATTAAATTCACTCTGACGATATTTGGTAATAATTTTAACTAAAGTTTTTACAGTAAACTTTAAATCAGCTTTAGTCGTTTTTCGATCTAAAGAAAATCGCAAAGCGCTATTAGCTAATTCTGGTTTCAAACCTAAAGCCAAAAGTGTTCCTGAAGGACCTTTGTCAGTTAAAGCTGAACAAGCACTCCCAGCCGAGCAAGCAATTCCCTTGGCTGATAATTCGATCACTAGCTGTTCACCCAAAAAACCGGCTAAAGAAATATTAAGATTAGAGGGTAGACGAGAAACTAAATCGCCATTAACTAGTAAATCAGGAATTTGGCGTTTTAATTCTGTTAAAAAATAATCACGCAAGCTGGCTAATTTTTTTGTTTCTTTTTCTCGCTCTTGCTGACAAATTTGTAAAGCTTTAGCTAGACCAATAATACCCGGTAAATTAGAAGTGCCGGATCGTAAACCTTTTTCTTGTCCTCCGCCCAAAAGTAGAGGCTCAATTTTTATTCCGCGACGAACAAACAAAGCCCCCACTCCTTTGGGACCATAAATTTTAGAACCATTGAGAACTAAAAAATCAACTCCCAATTGAGGCACCTTTAGTTCTAGAGCGCGAGGAGCCTGGCAGGCATCAGTCAAAAAATAAGGATAACTAGATTGGTTTTTTACTCTAAATTGACGAATAACTTTAGCGATTTCGGGTAGATTTTGAATTGTTCCAATTTCGTTATTAACCGCAGTGATCGCGACTAAAACAGTCTCGGGGGTTAGAGCCATCGCTACAGTTTTAGCGGAAATTAAACCAGTCGAATCAGTTGGGATAATTGTTAATTTCCAACCTTGTTGTTCTAAGAGACGACAAGGAGCTAAAACAGCTTCATGTTCCAAAGCACTAATCACTAAATGTCGAGGGGTGGAAAAAGTTTTGGCCAAACCTAAAATCGCTCCATTAAGACTCTCGGTTCCCCCGCTAGTAAAAAAGATTTCATCGGATCGAACGACTAAATAATCAGCGACGGTCTGACGAGCAGTGGCCAAAGCTTGAGCTGACACTAGACCAGCCTGATGAAGACTAGCCGGATTAGCAAAATAACGACTCCAATAAGGCTTCATCGCTGAATAAACTCGAGGGTCAAGAGCTGTGGCGCTAGCCGTGTCTAAATAAATCAATCGGTGCTTAAACATTGGCTCGATCTTAGCATAAATTTTTGCTAAATTGAAACAATCCAGTTATAATTAAAGACATATGATAATCTCCAATCCATTAATTATTAGTTCTATTTTAGGAGGCTTAATTTTAATTTTATTAGCTTGGATTATTCATCTGGAGTGGCGTCTAAAAAAACTCTTGCGTGGAAAACGAGCCGTCGATTTAGAAGGGGTAATGATTGATATGGGAAAAAGTCTAGATGAGCTGACCACTAAACATCACGAGCTGGCTAATTTTTCGACTCAAATGGATGAGCGTTTGAAAAAAGCCATTCAAAAAGTCTATACTGTTCGCTTCAATCCTTTTCGAGATCATGGCGGTAACCAAAGTTTTTCGACTTGTTTTCTTGACGATTATGGAAACGGAGTCGTCTTTTCCAGTCTTTATTCTCGTGATAAGGTAACGGTTTATGCTAAACCACTCATCTCCGGTAAATCTGATTTTGAATTGTCTGACGAAGAAAATGAATCAATCTTAGGGGCCACGACTGGTCAAAAGAGCTAAAAAAGACTAGGATGACTAAAGGGCTCAATTAAAAAGCCCTTTTTCAGGGCTAATTTTAAATATGACCAAGCCAAAAACAGTTAAAATTGAACAGAACGAACGACCGCCGATTATTGCCATAATGGGGCATATTGACCATGGTAAATCAAAATTACTAGATTTCATTCGTCAAACTAATGTTGTTGATTCTGAAGCTGGTGGTATTACTCAACATACCAGTGCCTATGAAGTCATCCACAAAGATGCTCATGGTCAAGCTAAAAAAATTACTTTTCTCGATACCCCAGGGCACGCCGCTTTTGAGACCATGCGCGAACGAGGCGCTTTAATTTGTGATATCGCTGTCTTGATTGTGTCGGCAGAAGAAGGTGTCAAAGCTCAAACACTAGAAGCTTATTCGGCAATTAAAACCGCTGGCCGACCTTTTATTGTCGCTATCAATAAAATCGACAAAACTAATGCTAACGTCGAAATGGTCAAACAAAGTTTAGCTGAAAAAGAAATTCTCTTAGAAGGTTACGGTGGCAATATCCCTTGGGTGGCTATTTCAGCCAAGACTGGTCAGGGCGTTGATGAACTTTTAACTATGATGCTTCTAGTAGCCGAACTAGAGGAACTAAAAGGTAATCCTAATTCTGATGCCAAAGGTTTTGTCCTAGAAACAAGTTTAGATAAACAAGTTGGTATTAGCGCTACCCTCCTAATCAAAGATGGCACTCTAAATACTGGTGATTATGTCATTGTTGACGGTCAAGCGATACGAATTAAAAAACTAGAAAATTTTCTCGGCCAAACAGAAAAAGCTTTTAGTTTTTCTTCGCCGGTTAAAGTTTATGGTTTTAATACTTTACCACGAGTCGGAGCCGAATTTACAGCCTGTCCTAATAAAAAGAATGCTGATGCCAGCGCTGATTGTTTTGTGGCTACTAAAGACAATACTCAATCAGAAAACTTAAATCTAAAAACTGACACGATTATTGTTCCGCTCGTCCTTAAAGCTGATATGGCTGGTACTCTCGAAGCCTTAAAGAAAGAGGTGACTAAAATCAGCCATGAGCAATTAGGTTTAAAAATTGTGGCCACGGGTATCGGTTCCATCAGCGAAAATGATGTCAATGCTTTAGCTGGCACCGAAACTGGAATTGTCCTTGGGTTTAAAGTCAAAGTGGAACGTGGAGCTATCGATCAAGCGGAAAAATATAAGGTCAGAATCGAAACCAGTGACATTATTTACAAATTAACCGAATGGTTAGAAGCCGAGTTAGAACTGCGGGCACCTAAAATCATGATTGAGGAGACCGTCGGTAAAGCTAAAATTCTTAAAACTTTTAGTCGCCGAAAAGATAAACAAGTCATTGGAGCTAATGTCATACTCGGCCGAATTAGCAAAAATAAACAAGTCAAAATCTGGCGTCGAGAAACCGAACTGGGTCGCGGACGAATCATTGATCTGCAGCAACAAAAAATAAAAGTGGCAGAAGCTTTAGAGAATACTCAATTTGGAGCCGAAATAGATTCTAAATTTGAATTAATGCCCGGAGATATTATTGAAGTCTTTGAATTGATTTCTAAATAAATGAACTTGCATCAACAAAAAACTTTAGCTCTGATTCGTGATTTATCAGCTCGTTTCTTTCAACAAAATAGTAACGGTAAATCACTTTTAACGGTTACTAATTGTTTGCCGAGTCATGACGGGAAAAAAGTGACCGTGTTATTGAGTGTCTTACCGGAAAAATATGAGGCTGAAGCACTACGTTTCGCTCGCTTTCATCGTGGTGACTTGCGAACTTTTATTCGTGACAATAGCCGAATCTACAATTTACCTTTACTCGATGTTGAGTTAGACTTGATCGAGAAAGGACGACGATTAGTGGATGAGGTTAAACGAGTTGATGATTTAAAATTAGCCCAAAAAAATACTTCCACTAAATTAGAACATAAAAAATTAAATTCCAAGGCACGGTAGCCAAGTGGTAAGGCAAGGGTCTGCAAAACCTTTATTCGGGAGTTCGATTCTCCCCCGTGCCTCCTTGAAATATTTTATTGCCAAATTAAATATTTCAGCGTAAATTAAATCAAGTAGTTTTTAAAATCCCGGGTGGTGCTCCAAAGTAATCCTCCTAAAATAGTTGGATACTACAGGGTAAAGGATGGTCAGCAGAGAACATTGTAAAATATAAAGTGAACGGGTATATTTACCCCTTCGTATTTGATGGGCCAGTGGTGGAATGGTATACACGAGAGACTTAAAATCTCTTGGTCGTAAGGCCTTGTGGGTTCGAGTCCCA
>PCSX01000011.1:0-8801 GCA_002772495.1 Candidatus Vogelbacteria bacterium CG22_combo_CG10-13_8_21_14_all_37_9
AAAAGCGAGATGATCAAAAAATAATTGACCAGCTCGATAAAAACTCACATTAGTCAATTCAAATTCCTGACCCTGACGGAGGGCTAAAATTCGAAGCGAAAAAACGACGAAGAGAATCACAAAGGATCCGAGAGCTAACCAAATTAAAATTAAATTAAACATAGGATTAAGCCCGGAGGCTAAAAATTAACGAGCGTCGCTAATATCGAAACGAGAGAAACGAGAGATAATAATTCTCTCGCCAAATTTTTGAGTCAGACCTTTAATTAAAGCATCGATAGTTTGACTAGGATCTTTAATGTATTCTTGAGCTAATAATTCTTCGGTCGTAGTTGGAGCACAGGCTACAATATGCATCGCTAAATCATCAGCTAAATTTTTAAACTCAACATTCTTAGACACAAAATCAGTCTCAGAATCTAATTCCACAATGGCCCCTAAAGTACCGGTAGCATGAACGTAGGACCCGATCGTCCCCGCTTTAATCTCCCGTCCAGATTTTTTATCAGCAATTTCAGCCCCTTTAGCCCGCAAAGTAGCTAAAGATTTATCAATATCGCCACCGGTTTCTTCTAAGGCTTTTTTACATTGAGCAATAGAAATACCAGTGCGATCACGTAATTCTTTGATTTGGTCAGTGCTGATCATAATAAAAATAAGTAATTTATAAGGAATAAAGGAACCAATCTATTATAGCATCTTGGCTAAAATCAAGCCAAGCAACCCGAAAGCCCGATCAGCCTTGGGGTGAAAAGAATTAAATAACGGTTGGGCCGGAGGTTGCAGGAGTCGTTTGAGTAGCGGTTGGAGAGATTTCGGGAACCATAGTCAAACCTTCTTTATAAGCAGTCGCAATCTGGTGGACAAAGAAATTAATACTAGAGCCAGACGCATCGTTAGCCACTAAAGGATAATCAAGGCCATCAATTGAACAGTCAGAATTAGCCACCGCTATCACGGGAATTTTCATTAATTTAGCTTCGGCAATGGCAATTGCCTCGGACTTGGCATCAATCACAAATAGAGCTGATGGTAATTTACTCAAATTAGTAATACCACCAAAAATTTGTTCTAATTCTTCTACTTCCTTGGAAATAAGAAGACGTTCTTTTTTAGTATAAACCGCTAATTCTCCCTTTTCCCCTTTTTCTTTCCAAGAAGCAAGTAAATTGAGACGTTTACTGATCTCTTTAAAATTAGTTAAAGTCCCTCCAATCCAACGCAAAGTGACATAGGGTTGATTAATTGATTTAGCTCCCCGTTCCATTGGCGAACGAGCTTCAGGTTTGTTACCGACAAAGAGAATTTGCTTCTTGGCTTTAGCTAAATCTTTAACAAAATCATTAACGATTGTTAGTTGATCAATTGTTTTTTCAATATCAATAATCGCAGTTTTATTTTTATAACCAAAAATAAAATCCGAAATCGAAGGATGACGACGTTCCCGAGAATAACCATAATGAACCCCAGCCTTAAACATTTCCTTGATTAAGGGGCTATTGTCATTTTTAATTTGTTCAGAATCAAGACTAGACATACGGGGACTAGTCTAACAAAAAGGGTGAGATTTGGCAAGGATAAATCTCACCCTTTTAAGGATTAGTTTTCTCTTACCAACTTACCAACTTACCAACTTACAAACTTACAAACTTACAAACTATTATACTTCCTCTTCCTCCTCCCCCGTCTGACCAGATTTAAGACTCTCAATAATCGGTCCGATCGCTCCGGCCATAATTTGTTCTAAACCATGCCAAGATTTTTTGATTCGATGATCGGTAATTCGATCTTGGAGATAATTGTAGGTCCGAATTTTTTCAGACCGATCCCCAGTCCCAATCTGGCTTTTCCGTTCAGTTGATAATTTCTTTTCTTCAACTTCAGTCTTTTCCGTTTCAAGTTTGGCCATTAAAACCGCCAAAGCTTTGTCTTTATTTCTCAATTGAGAACGTTCACTTTGACAACGAACAACCAGACCAGATGGTTTGTGAACAATGCGAACTGCGGTCTCGACCTTGTTAACATTTTGACCACCCGCTCCACCAGAGCGAGTAAAAGAAATCTCCAAATCAGCCGGATTAATTTCTACTTTTTCAATTGGTCGAATTGGAATAATCGCCACTGAAGCAGTCGAGGTATGAACTCGGCCTTGTTTTTCAGTCACGGGTACTCGTTGCACCCGATGGACTCCCATTTCAAATCGCAAATCATCATAAGCTTCTTTACCGCTGACTTCAAACGACACGTCTTTATAGCCCCCTAAATCAGATTTAGCTTCATCTAATAAAACAAAAGACCAATTATGAGTTAAGGCGTAAGCCCGATACATTTCAGCTAAGTCAGAGGCAAATAAAGCCGATTCTCCTCCACCCGCTCCGGCTCGAATCTCTAAAATTAAACCTAGCGGGGCGCTTTCTTCGATCTCTTCTTTTTTAACAATCTCAAGCATTTGAGATTCCAAATCAGCTAATTGTTGTTTTAAGACTTTAATTTCTTCCAAAGCCAAAGAAGTCATACTAGGGTCGGCCGATAAAGTTTCAGCTTCCGACAATTTTTTGGCCAAGTCTTGGTAATACGTGGCTAAATAAGTAGTCTTCGGATTAGTTTTAAATAATTCCAGATCAAACATAAATATTTCTTTATGATAACAAAAAAACGCTTCCTCTAGAAGTAGCGCTTTTTTGAAAAAGTTTATTTACTTCTTTGTCTTTTTACTCGAAACTACGGTTTTAGCTGAAGCCACTTTTTTCTTGGTCGTTTTACTTTCACTCGCTTTAGAGGCACGAGTTTTGAATTTTTCCACTCGGCCGGCAATATCCATCACTTTTTCATTACCAGTAAAGAAAGGATGACAGCTACTGCAAATTTCCACTTCTAGATTAGCTTGAGTTGAACCAATAGTAAAAACATTACCACAAGCACAGGTAACTTTAGTTTCGGGAAAATATTTAGGATGAATAGTTTTTTTCATGTTTTACCCTATTGAGTAAGATTTGGTCTTACTGCGAGCTGTTAAATTAATATTTCTTAGATAAATACACTTGAACGATCTGAAAAGACTCAAACGAGCCAAATCTAGATTATAAATTTTATTCAAAATTTATAATCTTATTCAACAGGGTGAACTATAGCAGAAAACTAGCCCCCCTGCAAGGAATCGATCGTCATCTGATAACGAGCGGTTTTAGCCATTACCTGATCACCATAAAAAGCATTACTGGCCTTGCTCCAATTACCACCAGCGTAGTATTTTAAAGCCGCTTTTCGTTCAGCACTATAATTACCAGCAATAGCTCCATTATCAGCTAAAAGTAAGCCAGCGGCGGCAAAAGCATCTTCTGGATCCCAAGGATTAGGGGGGTTATTGCCCGTCACTCGAGCAATTCTATCTTCAAACAATTCCCAAGTTGATGGAATAAATTGGGCTGGCCCCATTGCCCCACCATAACCAGAGCCATAAGGACAAGAAATTGGCATCGTATTCGGATCAAGACCAAGGGCTTTGGTAATCCGCAAGAAAGGGGCGATATCACGTTCTGGCTTCATTACATCAGTATATTTCTTAGTATCTTGAGGCCGATTACAAGTTCCCACATTGACCCCTAAAGTATCGGCATTAGTATCTGATTCTTGAGTAATAATAGCTAAAATATAAGCCGGACGTAAATTGACTTGTTTGCCAACAATCGTGGCATATTCCAAAGCCTGACCGAAAGAAATCCCTTTTGTATCACGCAATTTAAATAACGCATTTAAAATAGCGCTTCGTTTCTGTTGACGAACAGCGATCACTTTTTTATAAGCTCCCTCTTGAGCCTTATTAATTCGGAGCAAGGCGGTTTTTTCTTTGTTCAAAGCTTCAATTTTGACCTTCTCTGTTTCAATCACTTTTTGAGCATTAATCGCTGAATCTCGTTTATCTTCTAAAACAACTTTTTGAGTTTCAGTTTTAACTTTAGTCCCACGAATATTAACTAAAGAATCTTGAATGGCTTTTTGAATGATATTAAAAGCACTAAGATCAATAAAAAAATTAGATAATTTTTGATTACTTAAAGCCACTTCCAGCACCGATGAATTATCTAAATCTCGAGTCTTGCGTAAAAGTTCAGATAAAGATAATTTTTCTCGATCGACTTTAGTATTCAAAACTCCAATCGTTTTAACTTTTTCAGTAATATTTGTTCCCAATCTAGCAATTTCAATTTGTTTGGCTTTAATATTGAGTTGAGCGGTTTTAATTTTATTATCTAAAATATCAATATCTCGCTGAACCGAAGCAGTTTCTTTTTGTTTATCACGCAAAATTACCGTCTGATCAGCAATTTGCTGTTCCACCTCTTTCAATTGAGCTCGCAATTGAGTTTCTTGAGCAATCTGTTCAGGGGTCAGGGGGATCGCTGTTTGAGCTAAAGAAAGCTGAGAATAAGAAAAAAAACTGAAAGCTAAACCCAAACCGGTCCAGCCGATAATTAATCGTAAAGACATGATAAAATTATAACAAATTTATCAAGGATCGGAAAACTAAAAGCCCCGCCCAAGAAAATCTGGGCGGGGCTTTTAGTTTTAAATTATTCCTTAGTTTCAGTTGACTCAGGTTCTTCTTCGGTCTTACCCTTCTTTTCTACTTCAATTTCAGAAATATCAATTGGAACTTCTTCTTCTACTACTTCACCCGCTTCCGTCACCGAAGCCACCACTTCATCCATAGCGGTAATCATTGTCACGCCAACTGGTAACTTCACATCGCTAACATAAATTTGACTATCGAGTTGAGTCAATAAAGAAATATCAACAATTAAATCATGAGGTAAATCTTTAGGCAGAGCTTCCACTTCCAATTCATGAAGTACTTTAATCAAAGCGCCACCAAAATCCTTGACGGCTCCCGCCACTCCTTCAAAAACTAAAGGCACTTCCACTTGAATCGGTTTTTTAACATCCACCATAAATAAATCCACATGGACGGCCTGACCACTAATAGGATGCTTCGCCACCTCATGAATCAAGACGTCTTTCTTGTCAGCACCAAGCAAGACTGTGACCAAAGTTGATTCCCCAGCACTAGCTAAAACTTTATTAAATTCTTTAAAATCTAAAAATAGCGACTCGGCTGAATTTTCAGCACCATAAATCACAGCCGGCAAACGACCCTTGCTTCGTTCAGCATCTAAATCTTTACTAAAAATTTCTCGGCGTTCAGCCGTTAAAGTTAACATACGGGGCTTATCCTAACAAAATAATGGTCTTAGGTCAATATCTATTGCCGAGCAAACAACTTAATTTTAGCCGTAATCAAAGCAGTCATGGCTTCGACAGCTCCAGCACTCAATTTATAAGATGCCACTTCATTAGATAAAGCCTTTAAATCTTTAAGTAAATTATCTCTCCAAGCCAGCCGAATCTCGGTATTTAAATGAATAATACTAACTCCAGCTTTGATCGCTCCCTCTAAATCAGCTATCGAATTACCCGAAGCGCCATGTAAAACCAGAGGCCGACCAATAGCTAAACTAATATCTTTAATTCGATCTAAATCTAATTTTGGTTCTCCCGTACTAACGATGCCGTGGATATTGCCAACTGCCGGAGCTAAAAAATCAATACCAGTTTCGTCAACCAAGCGTTTAGCATCAACTGTGGTAGTCAAACTAAGACCACTAACAGCCGCTCCTTCAGGCACCGCAGTCAAAACTTCAGATGAATGACCAATAAAACCCAACTCTCCTTCAATTAAAACATTAGGGTAAGAAGCTCGAACCAAATCAATCAAGGCTTTAGTTTCAATAATATTTTGCTCTAAAGACACTTCTCCACGATCAAAAGTAATCGAATCAAAACCAGCTTCTAAAGCGACTTTAGCCGATTCTAAACTGTGAACATGATCGGCGTTTAAATATAAATCCAAACCAAATTCTTGTTTGGCATTATCGACTAAAGCTCGGGCGGTTTTAGGACCAATAAAATTTCGTTCTCCTTCTGACAAGCCTAAAATCACTGGCTGAGCGGTCGCCTGAGCTGAAGCGACAATCGCTTTAAAAGTTTCTAGATTAGAAAAATTGAAATGACCAATAGCTCGTTTTTCGGCGTGGGCCTTGAGAATAGTTTCTTTTAAAGTTATCATAAGCTCATAAGATTAAAGATTAATTTCTAAAATTATACTATGTTCAAGTGGTTAACGAAAGGTAATCAAAAATATGATCTCATCGCTATTGGTGATACGGTAATGGATTGTTTTATTCGTCTGGAAGAAGTAACCATTAGTGGATCGGGAAAAGATAAAAAATTGTGTTTAAATTTTGGCGATAAAATTCCTTATCAATCAGCTACTCTAGTACCAGCCGTGGGCAATAGTGCCAATGCTTCGGTCTCGGCCTCACGACTTGGATTAAAAACAGCCCTAATTTCTAACCTCGGTGATGATCAAAATGCCGAAATAGTTTTAAATACTTTTCATCAAGAAAAAGTAGGGACCGATTTTATTACCAAACAAAAAAATCGCCAAACCAATTATCATTATGTCTTATGGTCTGGTGACGATCGAACAATCCTTATTCGCCATGAAGCTTATGATTATATTTTGCCAAACTTTAAAGCCCCTCGCTGGCTCTACCTTAGTTCTTTAGCCAAAACTACTCTTGATTATCATCAAATGATTGCTGATTATTTAGAAAAAAATCCCGAAGTTAAATTAGCTTTTCAACCAGGGACTCACCAGATGAATATGGGAACTGAAAAACTGGCTCGAATTTATCAAAGAACTAACATTTTATTTTGTAACAAAGAAGAGGCCGGACGGATTTTGAAAAACAACAATCTAGAGATTAATGATTTACTCACCGGTTTGAAAACCCTTGGTCCTAAAATCGTAGTCATTACTGATGGTCGCGCTGGCGCCTATTACAGCGATGAAAATAACGATAATTGGTTTCTTCCTATCTGGCCAGACAAAAAGCCTCCTTATGAACGCACTGGCGCCGGCGATGCTTTTGCTTCAACTATTGTCTCGGCTTTATGTCTAGGTAAATCTTTAAACGAAGCTTTAAGTTGGGGGCCGATTAATTCAGCTGAAGTCGTCCAGAAAATCGGAGCTCAAGCCGGGCTCTTAACTCGGGAACAATTATTAAAAAAACTCTCCACTCGAGCAGAAAATTATCAAGCTCGAAAAATCTAGTTTTTAGAAATTAAAAACTTTCATAGCAACTTTTTATTAAGTGTTTTCAAGATAACACTTTGACATTAGGGATTGGCGTCATTAAAATCAAATTAACGATTATCACAATCTCGCGCGGCCGCGCGAGATTGTGATAAATTGCTTATTTGATTAGTCAATAATTTTTTTGATAATCAAATAATTTTTTTAATTATTTTTCCGTTCAAGCACTTTTTTGACAGCAGTCATAATCGCTTCCACTCCCAAATCATAATGTTCAATCAATTCAGCCGGGGTGCCAGTTTGACCAAAACAATCTTTCACTCCGACTAATTCCATCGGCACTGCTTTATGTTGAACTAAAAACTCGGCCACGGCACCTCCTAAACCACCGGCTTGCTGATGATCTTCAACTGTCACGACAGCGCCTGTTTCCCGAGCCAAATCACCAATCGTCTTTGTATCAAGTGGTTTAATCGTGTGATTATTAACAACTAAAACATTGATCCCCTCTTTGGCTAATTTTTTAGCAACCAGTAATGAGTGATAAACTAAAGAACCACAAGCTACAATCGTCACCACTGGATTTTCTCCTCGCCATAAAATATTAGCTTGACCAAGAATAAAAGGTGATTCAGGACTAGTCAACATTGGCACCTTATCCCGCACCAATCGTAAATAAGTTGGCCCCGACAAAGAAGCTAGAACATGCGTCGCTTTTTTGGCTTCTTCATAATCAGCTACTACTACCACGGTCATTCTTGGTAAAACCCGAGTCAAAGCAATATCTTCTAAAGCCTCATGAGAACCACCATCAGGACCAGTTTCCAAACCACTATGAGCACCCACTAATTTTACCGGCACATTATTGTAACAAATCGTAGTCCGAATTTGTTCCCAATTTCGACCCGGAGAAAAAACGGCATAAGTCGCTAAGAAAGGAATTTTTCCCATCGCTGCCAAACCTGAAGCCACACCCGCCAAATTTTGTTCGGCTACTCCCACTTCAAATAAACGTTCCGGAAAACGCTTAGCAAACAAATCTAAGCGGGTGGAATCACGCAAATCCGCTGATAAAGCGACAATCCGGGAATCTTTTTCCGCTAACTCAACTAAAGCCTCACCAAAACCTTCACGAGTGGTTCTTTGTTCAACTGCTAAATCAAACAAGTTAGGATTTAATTTTTGGTCTGGATTAAGCATGATGTTTAATTTCGTCTATGGCTTTTGCCCCTTCGACCGGACTAGGGGCTTTACCATGCCACTCGAATTTACCTTCAAATTCCGCCACACCCTTACCGGGAATAGTTTGAGCAATAATAACCGCTGGTTGAATAAAATTACCTTTGGCCTGATCAAGGGCTTCCGCTAAACTAGAAAAATCATGGCCATCGGTTTCAAACACTTGCCAATTAAAAGCCCGCCATTTATCGGCCAGAGGTTCAAGAGGCATCACCACTTCAGTGTCACCACCAATTTGAATATGATTACGATCAATAATCACAATTAAATTGTGGAGTTTTTCTTTACCGGCCATCATCACGGCCTCCCAGGTAGCTCCACAATCAAGTTCGCCATCAGATAAAATAGCATAAAAATAACGACTGGAAGTTCGGTCAGTATCCAAACGATCAGCCAGAACCATACC
>PCSX01000011.1:8866-15058 GCA_002772495.1 Candidatus Vogelbacteria bacterium CG22_combo_CG10-13_8_21_14_all_37_9
GATGAGGATGACCTTGCAGTCGAGAACCAAAACGACGAAGGGTTTTTAATTCACTAGTAGGAAAATAGCCAGCTTGAGCGAGAGCGGCATAAAGCACTGGAGCGGTATGACCATTAGAAATAATTAAACGATCCCGCTCCGACCAAGTTGGATTTTTAGGATCATGTTTTAAAACTTCGAAATAAAGCCAAGCATAAATATCAGCCAAGCCAAGCGGACCAGCGGTATGACCAGAATGAGCATTGACCAACATCTCAATAATCGACAGGCGGATCGCCTTAGCTTGAGTCATTAAAAAATCAATTTTATTTTTAGGCAACATATTTTATTTCGGCAAATTTATCAGCTAAGGCTTGAAACTGGGCTAAGGCGGTATTAGGATCCGCTTCGTTCCAAATAGCCGACCCAACTACGAGATGATCCACTCCAGCCGCAAACAAAAGTTCGGCTTCGGCTAATTTAATTCCCCCATCCACTGCTATTTTTAAATTAGGAAATGATTGTTTTAATTCTTTGACTCGAGCCACTGTCTCTACTACAAAAGCTTCACCATAAGCCCCTAGTTTTTTAATACTCATTAACTGTAAAACTTTAATTTGATTAAGGTAGGGTGTTACCACCGATAAAGGGGTATCAAAATTAATCGCTAGGCCAATCCCTTGTGGAGTATCTGAATATTTTTTTAACAAAACTTCTAAATCACCAACCGCTTCAATATGGATAATCACTCGATCAACATAAGTAAACCATTCTTCAATCACCGCATTGGGATCATCGATCATCAGGTGAGCTTCTAAACGAAGTTTACCACCAATCTCTTTCAAATCAGCTGGATTTTGCCAAGTATAAACAGGGGTAAAGATACCATCACTAATATCTAACTGAGCCCAATCCGAAAAAGTTTCCAGTTGTTCAAGCTTAGCTCTAACCTCTGTAAAATTTTGACCAATAATAGACGGGATAATTTGAGTCATAATTAAAATTTAGGTAAAGTTTGAAAACCACCATCGATTTTCTGATTGCGTCGTTCGTGACGATCTTCATTTTGAAAATCAGTCGCTAACCAAACTTTAAGGGCTTCTTTGGCTTCAGCCAAACTAATAAACCGAGCCCCTAGCGATAAAATATTGGCATTATTATGTAAACGCGACAAACGAATAATTTCTAAAGCCGACGAGTAATAAACCACGGCTCGAATTTTAGCAAAGCGATTAGCGGTAATCGCCTCGCCTTGTCCCGAACCACCAATCACAATCCCCCGATGATTATCAGGGTCACTTTGGACCTGTTTAGCCACAATGCTGACAAAATCGGGATAATCATCATTTTCGTCATAACTAAAAGCTCCTTCATCATTAACCTCAAAACCCAAGTCTCGCAAAAAAGGTTTTAATTGAGATTTTAATTCAAAACCAGCATGGTCAGCACCTAAAAAAATAATCATGATAATTGTAAGATACTTTTAATTTTAGCCGAAATTTCATCCGGAGCATAATCCGTCTTTTCTAAAAAAGCCACGGCCCCTTTATTTATCATTTCATCATACAGTCCCTGGCGCGTTAAATTAGTTAAAATAATAACTGGAATTTTAGCGGTATTTAAATCTTTTTTTAAATCACTAAAAATTTTAAAACCATCAATCGGTTTCATTACTAAGTCGAGTAAAATTAAATCTGGTTTTTCATTTTTGGCTTTAATTAAACCGGTTTCCGCATCAGTGGCCATAATAGTCGAAAAACCATCCGCCATTAAAGCTTTGGTATACAGAAAAAGTAAATCGGCTTCATCATCAATTAAAAGAATTTTAGCCATCATTTTATTTAGCTAAAGGTAAATAAATACTAAAAGTAGTGCCTCGACCAAGTTGGCTCGTAAAACTAATCTGACCCCCTTTGTGAGCTTCCACAATTTCTTTTGCTAAATATAGACCCAAGCCCGAACCATCAGCCGGCAAATCACCAGTATTAGAACCTCGACTAAAGCGCGAAAAAAGTTCCGCTTGATCAGCTGGAGGAATACCAATTCCAGTATCAATCACCTCTAAAACCAAAATTTTAGATTCATTACTCAAACGAATCTCGACTTGACCAGTCTTAGTATAACGAATAGCGTTATCCACCAGATTAGAAATGGCTTCACTTAAATAATCAGCAAAAGATTTAACAGTTGTTTGTTTGGCCTCATTTTTAAACAACAACTTTAAACCCTTGGCACTAGCCGCTTCAGTAAAATTATTTTTAATTTGCTCCGCTACGACGGCCACATCTAAAAGACTTAAATGTTTATCCGCAAAAGTAATTTTTTCAGTATCAAATTCTGAAGCTTGTAAAACATCTCGGATGACCTGTCCTAATTGCTGACCCCGCTGATAAAGATTGTTGATAAATTCTAATTTTTCTGGAGCGGGTAATTTTTCTACTAAACCTTCCCGCCAAAAAGATAAGGCCGTCATAATGGCCGAAACCGGACTACGTAATTGAAAAGAAGCCAGATCAATAAATTTAGAACGCAATCTTAAAACTTCGGCTAATTTTTTCTGTTGGCGAGCGGTCCAAATTAAAAACTGCCACAAAAAACCAGCGACGATTAAAACTAAAACTAAAAGACTAATATTGATTACTTGATCAAACCGAGTAGGCGAAAATATCACTCGAATCAAAGAAACTAAAACTAAAAGGCTGATGGCTAGTCGAGCCAGATTAGCTAAGATTTGATAAGTAAAAAAACGTTTAAACATTAAAGGGAAGAATTAAGTTTCAATTAGTTTCATAACTCGATTATATCAGTTTTTTAAGAAAAACCCCACACGCTCACCTCTTGAAAATTCGATGATTCAAATTCTCAAGAGGTGGCGTTGATATTTAATATTTCATTGTCAAAGTACACTCAACATGCTATCGGAACTCCTTACAGGTAGTAAGGTTTATCTAATACTCAAATAGTATTAATATGATTTAGTATTTGATAAGAATGTTTAAATTTTTGAACAATATGATTGCAAATCATTCATGGCTACGCCCATATTGCCAACCTCATATGTTTTTGCACCGATTGATATAGGAACGGAGCATGAATCAGACATGGCGCCATTCCACATCGGATTCTCAATCTCAGTTCCATATTGGAAGTTACATTTTCCGTTTGCAATTCCTGAAAACTTAAAGACAGTGTGCCCCAGTCCAAATGAAACAGATTCCGTTTCTGCCTTGCAAACAGAATAATCAATCTTTATTTGAGTGGTTATTCCTGATGCGGGAATAAGAGTGAAAGTTGATTTATTTTGGGCAACTGAATTAACTTTAGATCTGCTGATTGGACCAAAATATCCAACTGCTGGAGTGATCCCGGAAGAGGCTTGGTACTTTGCTAAAGCATTTCGTGTAAGATTCCCAAAGTAACCCTTTGATACTCCGTAAGGCATGACTAAATTACCTTGACTCTCGAGAAATGTTTGAAGCGCCACAACATCTAACCCAGTTGATCCAATGGTTAAATTGCTATTGAAGACATACGTTTGAGCCTGAACACCTACCGCAACAAATAAGAAACTTAGAATGAATAAACTGATTGATATTTTTGATAATTTTTTCATAAATTTAAATTACTAAATTAATCTACCTGATTTAATAACATGCTCTACCAAAGTATGAGCATATCCGATTTCGTTATCGTACCAAGCTAAAACTTTAACTAGATTACCATCGACAACCTTAGTCAGAGACAAGTCAGCTAAGGAGGCAAAAGGGGTTCCGACAATATCCGCGGAAACTAATGGCTCAGTGGTCACCGCAAAAATTCCCTGCCAGCGTGTATCAGAGGCGGCCTGAGTTAAAATAGCATTTACTTCTTCCACACTAGTTTCTCGTTTGGAAATAAAAGTCACATCAACAATCGAACCGGTTAAAACTGGCACTCGTAAAGATAGACCATCAAACTTCCCTTCAATCGCCGGCCAGACTTTGCCTACGGTTTGAGCCGCTCCAGTGGTGGAAGGCACAATATTGACCGCTCCGGCTCGACCGCGACGCCAATCTTTCTGATCAGGTGAATCGACTAAACGCTGAGAAGCCGTATAACCATGAACCGTATTAAGTAAAGCTTTTTCAATTCCCAAAGCTTCATCTAAAATTCTAATCAAAGGAGCAGAAGCATTAGTGGTGCAAGAACCGTTAGAAGTCATCACTTGAGCACTTAAGTCATCATCATTGACCCCCATTAAGACCGTACTGCAAGCAATACCAGCCAGTGGATCATCTTTGACCGGAGCCGAAATAACAACCTTCTTCGCTCCCGCCTTTAAATGAGCTTGAGCTTTAGCGTAAGTCTCAAAAACCCCAGTTGATTCCACTACCACATCAATTTCTAAATCAGCCCAAGGTAATTGACTCGGATCTTTTTCTTGAAAAAATTTAATTGGTCGGCCAGCAATAATTAATTGCCCCGGAGCTGTCTCGATCTCCAATTTAGATTGACCATAAGCACTGTCATATTTTAATAAGTAAGCCAGATTAGCTAAATCACCTAAATCATTGACGGCTACAATTTCAATTTGCTCTTCAGACCAAGCGGTTTTTAAAAAGGCTCGTCCAATTCGGCCTAAGCCATTAATGGCTACTTTTGTCTTAGTCATTATCAAAAAAAGTTAGACTCATAATTACTCTTAATTTTACTAGATTAAGACGCTTTATCCAAGTCCAAAGATAAAGCTAGACGGAAAACCTCATTTTTGAGCCAAAAAAAAAATCCCCGGTGTGAACAGGGAAAGATACAAAGACCGCGAGGGTATTATAAAAATTGAGTTGTTCACACCGGGGAAAAACGGGGCCCTTCGGGTTGAGGGTCGCACGAAATCTTGTGACAGGAATAGGAGAAACCATCCACAAAATCTCTCCAATATTGGTGAATGGGGGTGAGCCAAACCAGCGCCCCACTCAACCCGAAGGAGGAGTGAAAAAGACCAAAAAACTCATCTATTAGGAGCCTAGCAGTTTATAGCTTTTTGTCAATTTGATTTATTTTATCAAATATGGTATAATTAAAGAGTGAAAAATCCCCTCCCCGGCCAAAGCTTGCTTTGGCCGGGGCTTTTCAATCACCCCTAAAATCTGACCTATTTCTTTGAATCAATTCGATCGATAAATATTTTTTTCAACAATTCCGGATTAGCCGAACCCTGACCTTTTTTCATCCCCTGACCAATTAAAAACTGTAGCGAAGCTGTCTTACCATTAGCAAAATCGCTAAACACTGCTGGCCATTCCGTGATCACGGCTTCGACAATTTCTGCCACGGCACTTTCATCATGGACTTGAAGCCAATTTTTAGCTTCCGCAATCACTCGCGGTTCTCCACCTTTGGTCAACATAATCATCAAAATATCTTTGGCCGCTCGCGAAGAAACTTCTTTGGCCATAATCATTTTAATTAAAGCTCCAAAATTTTGAACCGGAGGAAAAACTAAGTCTGACTTAATTTTCCGCTGACTAGCTAAATCTGAGGTTAAATAATTTGAAGCTAATTGAATTGAAATTTTATCGCCCTTTAAATCTGAAGCGATTAATTCTAAATAATTCCCTAGGGCCTGATCAGTGACATACATCTCGATATCTTCACTTTTGAGACCAAAATCAGTTGCCAGTCGAGTCCGTCTCTGCCAAGGCAATTCCGGTAAGGTCGAGGCGAGATCATTGAAATCTGATTCTTGTTTAATAAATAATTTTGGTAAATCGGGGTCAGGAAAATAACGATAATCATGAGAAGACTCTTTTTTGCGTTGACTAAAAGTTTCTTGTTTGGATTCATCCCAGCCTCGAGTTTCTTGGATAATCTCCTCCCCTTTTTCTAAAGCTTCCAGTTGGCGGTTTTTTTCAAATTCAATTGCTTTCTCCACCGATCGAAAAGAATTAAGATTTTTAACTTCCACTTTCACTCCTAAATTAGTTACATCTTTTGACACTGAAATATTAGCCTCCACCCGCATCTGCCCCTGTTCCATATTAGCTTCCGAGGCCTCTAAATAACGCAACAATAATTGTAATTCTTTAGCAAAATCACCAGCCGTTTTAGAATCGTGAATAACTGCTTCAGTCACTAATTCCATCAGGGGTAGTGACGAGCGATTAAAATCAACAAAACTTTTAGCGGTTTTATCATCATGCCAAGATTTAGCGGTGTCTTCTTCTAAATGAACCC
>PCSX01000011.1:15075-18164 GCA_002772495.1 Candidatus Vogelbacteria bacterium CG22_combo_CG10-13_8_21_14_all_37_9
GGTAAAATCAGCTAATTTCGCCCCTAAAGCTACCCCCACTCGCAAGACTTGTTTGACGGCTTCTTTATTAATCACTGGCAAAGAACCCGGTTGAGCGGTACAAACTGGGCAAATATTTACATTTGGTCGTTTCTCATTC
This sequence comes from Candidatus Vogelbacteria bacterium CG22_combo_CG10-13_8_21_14_all_37_9, assembly GCA_002772495.1. GTDB lineage: Bacteria > Patescibacteriota > Minisyncoccia > Phycocordibacterales > XYD1-FULL-46-19 > 21-14-all-37-9. Next base: position 15,215 of record PCSX01000011.1, read on the forward strand.
GGGTCATTGAGACAACGACAAAACATCTTGGTTTTAGTTTTTAGTTCGACGTGGATTTCTAAACCCACGGTTAATTGATAGTCAGACCGGTCCATAAAATCTATTATACACACAATCTAGGGCTCTTGGCGATTAGGAAAATAAGCAATGGTCAGTTTCCAATTTAGTCACTTAAAGTCTCCGTGGCTAAGTCTTGCAAAAAAGCCAAGATTGATTTTTCTTTAATGTTCGCTAAATCAAAAGCTTTAGCATCAGCTTGCCATTCGGTCGGCAAGGTACCACCAAAAAAATCTTGAACAATTGTAGATAATTCAAAATAAGGATGCCGATTTTTTAAGTCTTGATAAAAACGATTAAAACGGGCTAGTCGATCATCAGAAGCATAAATCAAACTTTTCAAACCTTCAATTAATTTTATTTCTGTCGGTTCTAAAATCACCACCTCACCGCATTCTAAAGCGTCAAAAAATTGCCCTCGCAAAACATCTCGGCGCTCGATTAAACTTTGACGTAATAGCTCACTGATGGAAACATTGGTTTGTTTTAATTGATCAGAATTCATAATGTTTATCTTAGCCTAATTAATGTACCTGACTTCTTCTTCTAATTCAAGTCCAAACTGTCGGTAAACTTTCTTTTTTAAGTGTCTGACCAAAAGTCGTAAGTCACAATAAGTGCCAGTGCCGGTATTGATTAAAAAATTATGATGAAAATGAGACACCGCCATTCCTCTGACAGTCATGCCCCCGACATTTGATTGTTCGAGAAGGTAGGCCGCGGGGATTTTACCCGCTTTGATTTTTTCGGTGGGGATTTTTTTACGAACTGAATTAGGAATTTTAGTCACCGGTAAATTTTTGAAAAACGAGCCAGCTGATTTAATCCCTGCTGGATATTTATTATTACGAATAGCAATAATTTTCCGACTTTCTGCTTGTAAAATTTTTCGTTCTCCGGCTAATAATTTAAACGCCACCCTCAAAACTAACCAGGTGGGACGTTGTTTAAATAGACTGTCACGATAATTAAATTTAAGAGTCGATTTGGAGACTTGGCGAATTTTTTGACCATCAAAAATTTCTACCCAAATTACTTGATCACTAATCATCTGACCATAAGCGCCAGCATTACCGACAATCGCTCCCCCCAAAGTACCGGGAATACCAGCCATTTTTTCTAAACCGGCGAGATCATGTTTAAAACTAAATTTCAGTAAATCAGCCAAGAGCACACTAGCTTCAGCAATTAACAATCTTTTATTTAAATAAAAAGATTGATGAGGATTTTGATTTTCAAATTTGATCACCAGACCAGAGAAACCACGATCACTAATCGCCACATTAGTCCCCGAACCTAACACAAAAGTTTTAATTTTTAATTGCTTAGCCACACTTAAAGCTTTTAATAAATCCGCCTTAGAGGTCGCTCGAAAAAAATAGCGCGCCGGACCACCGAGACCAAAATTGGTCTCTCGAGCGAGGGGCCAATTTTCCTGCAAATCAAGTAATAAATTTTTTAATTTAATTTTAGGCACTTTAATTAAACAATAGTTGAGTAGCCACTAAAAGTCCGAAAGCTAATAAAATCGTCAGTAAAACTAAAATTTCTTTAAGTATTAGTCTATTTTAAAGCCAGTGGTAAAAAAAATCAAAAAACAAAACTATACCAGATTTTCACGATCGTGAAAATCTGGTATAGTTTTTGGAATTAAAAAATGATCAATAAAAACCTGGGACCCCGCCATGGCGGGGTCCCAGGTTTTTATCTAAATCCCAACTAAAAAATTAGTTAGTGGAAATAACGCGGAAGTAATACTGAGTATTAGCGGTCAAGCCAGAAATAGTGACCGAATGACTAGTCACTAAAGCGGAATCAGCAGTTGTACTATTGGTGTAAGTATAATTTGGTCCACCTACATTTGGATTAATAGTACCAGCATGAGAAGCGGTATCATAGATCACCCGACTAGTAGCAGGTAAATTAGTCGTCCAAGTAATGGTCACCCCAGAAGTAGTTACGCCAGTGGCTTGAACATTAGAAATAGTTAAAGCACTTGGAGCGACACTATTTACTGTCACTGAGACCGTTTTAACATCAGTGGAACTAGAACCATCTCTAGCTGTTAAAGTAACAACTTTAGTTCCAGCGGTCGTAAAAGCAATAGTTTGATTTTGACCACCAATAGAGGCTGTACCATCATTAAAAGACCAAACATAATTAACCCCTCCTACAGCGCTAGCGGCTGAAGCTTGGAGATTAAGCGTTTGACCAATGTTAACTGAAGTACTTGGAGTTGGAGAGACGATGGTAATCGTCAAACCAGCCGCATAAACAGCACTTGAAGCCAAGACCAAAAGAGCCAAGGCGACTAAAGAAACTCGTAAAATCTTCATATTAATAAAATTATCTTTTAATCTGCTAAATAAGGACCTTTATTCTTTAATAGACGTTACTAACATCTACCATAAATAGCTTAAAAAGTCAATGAAAATTAGAGTATAAATAAAGCCCAGCAAACTTCACGTCTGCTGGGCCCAAAATCATAGATAAACTATGGTCGATGAGTGTACGTTACCTTACGGGATCACGACCGAGTAGGCTACGTCACTCTCTGCGACTAAAACAGGACTTCCTGTATGCCGATCATACAGAATTGCCTGAAACAAGGAACCGTTGGTGGCCATCGAAAAAGTAAACGATGGCCTTTGAGGGATGATCACCTCAGCCGTACCAATAGAACCGAGGTTAAAATCGAGAAGTGCTTTAAACTCCCCATTTTGAACCCTCAAGGTATAGGGTCCACCACCGGTCGCTCCCTTGACCTTTATAGTCAAAGCAACTGTATTTCCGACGTGGTAAACCATTCCCGGAGCTGGATCGATAATCCACACTCCGGCTTGAGAAAGTACACCTTCAGAAATTACCAGATTCACACTTGAACCACTAGAGA
>PCSX01000028.1:0-1067 GCA_002772495.1 Candidatus Vogelbacteria bacterium CG22_combo_CG10-13_8_21_14_all_37_9
TTTCCCGACTTTTACTAAAGAAGATTTAGTTAATCTCGGTTTTGCTCAAATTTATTTAACTTTAATGGTGGACGGAGTTGGTTCAGCCCCTTTTTCAGCCGTCACCTTAGCCCCAATTACCCAGGTAGAAAATTCTCATCGAGAAACAATTATTAAGAGTTCTCGTCAGGCTTATTCAGCTCCTCGAGTGACAGTGGAAGAACAAATTTCCGCTTGGCAAGAAGATGGCCGAGTAGCTAATCAAGGTAAATCAGCTAATGGCAAGCGTTCTGGTAATTCTGGCGGTGGCTCGAAAGCTTGGCCAGCCCAAAATGCAAATTCTCGACCTAAAGATGTTCCTCGTCCTATCGCCACAGAAAAACCGGTGGCTGTTTCTATTCCTTCTCAAACAATTCCCAAATCAGACCCTAAAGTTTTAGAACAAGAGAGAAATAAAATGGTAACAGAAAAAACTAAGACTAAACCGATTTCACTTAATCAATTGAAAAATTATCCCCAAGATCGACCGATCGTTAAAAGTGATAAACATCGTGAAGAACTTCGAGACGCTCTCAAATCAGCGATGTCTTTGGCGGAACAAGAAATTAAAAATGAAACTCCCGTTGTTGTAAAAGAAAAAGCTTCATCCCTTAGTCAATCAGAAAAGATAAAACCTGAGCCGTCGTCTAATCAGCCAAAATCTGACTCGATTGTCAATGAAGTTCCAGAAGGGGTCTTGCGAAAGATTTTGGCTGGCGATAACGACTAACTATGACTAATAAACGGGTGCTAATTTATTCAACGGCTTATTATCCTTTAGTGGGTGGAGCGGAAGTGGCAGTGAAAGAACTGACCGATCGTTTACCAGATTGGGATTTTGAACTGATTACCGCTAGATTAAATCGAGCTTGGCCCAAACAGGAGCAAATTGGTCGAGTTAAAGTTCATCGGCTTGGTTTTGGTTTTTGGGGTGATAAATTAATTCTCGCTTTTTTGGGTGGGCGAATTGGTCGTCAACTTCAACACCAAAATCCTTTTAATTTAGTTTGGGCGATGATGGCTAGTTTCAATGCCCTCGCGGCTTTAGA
>PCSX01000028.1:1074-14292 GCA_002772495.1 Candidatus Vogelbacteria bacterium CG22_combo_CG10-13_8_21_14_all_37_9
CAGCAATTTCCAGAAGTACCATATTTATTAAGTTTGCAGGAAGGTGATGATTTAAAAGCGGTTGAGAAAAAAATGTCTTGGTGGCCGAAAAAATTTAAACTGGTTTTTACTCAAGCTGATTATGTTCAAGTCATTTCTAATTATTTAGCTGATTGGGCTAAGGTTCGTGGAGTGACAGCGCCGATTGAGGTGGTGCCGAATGGGGTCGACCTAAATAAATTCAATCCGCCAGCTGGCGGAAAAAATTCAAAATTAAAAATTGACAGTCAAGATGCAAATTCACAAGAAAAAATAATCGTGTCGGCTTCAAGACTGGTGCTGAAGAATGGTTTGAATGATTTAATTTTAGCTTTGAAATTTCTGCCGGCTAATCTTAAATTAGAACTTTTAGGCGAGGGTCCCGAACGGACTAATCTGGAAAATTTAGTTAGAGATAATCATTTAGAATCGCGAGTTACTTTTCGTGGTTTTATCCTCTCTGAACAATTAGCTACTTATTATTCGTCAGCTTTAGTTTTTGTTCGACCGTCTTTGTCGGAAGGTTTAGGTAATGCTTTTTTAGAAGCCATGGCTTATGGTTTACCGGTCTTGGGGACTAATGTTGGTGGGATAAAAGATTTTTTAGTTGATAATCAGACGGGTTTTGTCTGTCGACCGATGGATCCGGAACATTTAGCTTCGCGTTTAAAATTTATTCTTGATCCAGTCAATCAGACTCTGGTGGCAACAGTTGTCAGTCAAGCCAAGGTTTTAGTTGAAGAAAAATATAATTGGGTTAAGATTGCCTTACGTTTTAATCATCTTTTGTCGAGTTTATGCCTAAAAAACCCATAATTTTAGTCGCGACTGGTCTTTTTCCACCTGAAATTGGGGGGCCGGCTACTTATGCCAAGATTTTGTTGGAAGAATTACCGGCTCATGGTTGGGAGGTCAAAATTCTGAATTTTTCTGAACTTAAGTCTTATCCTAAATTAATTCGCCATTTAATGTATTTTACTCGGGTCTGGAAGACTCTACCTTTAGTCGATCAGGTTTACGCCTTGGATCCAGTTTCGGTCGGTTTACCGGTGATGCTGGCCTGTTTCTTCCGTCGTCGATCCTACTTTCTTCGGGTAGCCGGTGATTATGCTTGGGAGCAAGGTCAACAACGTTTTGGAGTAGAAACAGATCTCGATAGATTTTCTCTCGAGTCCAGAAATTATTCTTGGCCAGTTAGAGGTTTTAAAAAAATTCAGACTATTGTTGCCTATCGTGCTAAACAAGTTATTGTTCCCAGCCAGTATTTAAAAAAAATTGTTAGTAATTGGGGTTTGGTACCGGGGAAAATCAAGGTTATTTATAATGCTTTTGAAATTGACAATAATCAAATTAAAGATTTGACAATAGAGACAGATAAAAAACCGATTATTTTTAGTGTTGGACGGCTAGTTCCCTGGAAGGGTTTTGCGACTTTAATTTCGATTGTTCCTAGATTATTACTCAAAGAACCAAACTTGCAATTAATAATTGCTGGTGATGGACCAGATTATCAATTTTTGAAAGAGCAAATTAAGCAATTAAATTTGGGCGCTAATGTAAAATTATTGGGCCGACTTAGTCAAGCGGATTTATTTAAGCAATTAGTGGAAGCGAAAGTGTTTGTGCTCAACAGCGCTTATGAAGGTTTTTCTCATCAACTTTTGGAAGTAATGGCTTTGGGTGTGCCAATTGTCACTACTATAATTGGCGGTAATCCTGAATTGATTAGTTCAGGCGAGAATGGTTTATTGGTCCCTTATGATGATAAAACCGCTTTGATTGAAGCCATTGAACAATTACTATTTGATCCTGTTTTGAATCAAAAATTAGTGAGGGGGGCTAAAAGTCGAGTAGTGACTTTTAATAAAGAGCGGATGATTAAAGAATTAATTGCCATCTTGGAAGACAATGAAAATTTTTAATTTTAGTTTAGATCAAAATTTACTTAATCAAGAATCAGCGGTCAGTCAACGACTTGTGAGTCTTGGTCAAATTACGGAACGTTATTTGATTATGGTCCCAACTCGCTTTGACCGCTCATTAGATTTATCTGATAAAGTTTCGGTTTTAGGGGTGGGTGGAAAAATAAAAATCCAAATCCTAATCCGGATTTTTATTCAAGCCTATAAAATTCTTAAACAAGATCATTATGATTTGATTACCGTTCAGGACACTTATTTTTTAGCTTTAGTGGCTTGGATTTTAGAACGTCGATTTAAATTACCACTAGAAATTCAAGTTCATGGTTTCGAGCGTTTTAGACTGATTCGAAAAATCTTAGCTCGATTTTTATTAGCTCGAGCCACTGGAGTCAGAGTAGTTAGTCAGCGTTTAAAAGAACAATTAATAACTGAATTTAAAATTCCGGCCGAAAAGATTTCAACCATTTCTGTTGTTAATGATTTTAAATGTGATGAAATGGCGCCCCTTATCCCCAGAGAAGAATCGGAGTTTATTTTTTTGACCGTGGCGCGTTTAGTGAAAGTCAAAAATATTGAAGCGGAATTAAGAGTCTTGGCGAAACTTAAACTTGATTACCCCCAAGTTCGCTTATGGTTAGTGGGGGATGGTCCGGAACGCCAAAATTTAGACCAAACAGTGGCTGATTTAGGTTTACAAAATATGGTAAAATTTTGGGGTCAACGGTCTGATTTAGCTTCTTTTTATCGTTCGGCCGATACCCTGGTTTTATTTTCTAAAAGTGAGGGTTGGGGTTTGGTTGTTTTGGAAGCGGGGCTTTGTGGCTTACCAGTCATTATGAGTGATGTGGGTTGTGCTGATGAAGTAGTCAAAGACAGACGATCTGGCTTAGTGGTGCCAGTTGGCGATGGATTAGCCCTAGAGCAAGCGTTGAGACAAATATTGACTGATGAGTCTCTAAGGACTCGTTTAGCTCAGAATCTTAGCTATGAGTTGTCTCGGTTACCGGATCGAAAGCAGAGCCTGGAGCTTCAGCGACAGACTTGGTCTAAATTAATTTTAAGTAAATAATAATGTTGATTTTGATTAAAAAACTGGAGGCCTTAATGGTTCGAGAATTTATTAAACACCATTTAAATCCCGAACCGGTTAAGTTTATTATTGCTGGTTCGATTTCCTCTGTTTCAGCTTTGATAACTATTTTTATTTTAGTGTCTGGTTTTCATTTGTGGCCGGTTTTAGGCACTATTTTGGCTAGTGGTGTTTCGGGAGCTGTCGGTTTTAATCTTCATAAACATTGGACTTTCCGAAACAAATCACCGCGGTGGCGGAAACAAGCCATTTTTTTTCTGGGTTTAATTTTAGGGAATTTAAGTGCCTCGGCCGGTTTAATGTATTTATTGAATGATATTTTAGGTCTTTGGTATTTCCTAGCTCAAGTTTTGATTATTCTTAGTTTAGCGACCGTTAATTTTCTGCTTAATAAATTTATTATTTTTAAACATCAGACCTAATGAAATTATTGATTATTACTCAAAAAGTCGACCGCCAAGATCCTATTTTAGGTTTTTTTCATCGTTGGTTGGAAGAATTCGCTAAACATTATGAACAAGTGCTGGTGATTGCTTTGGGGGTAGGGGATTTTTCTTTACCGACTAATGTTCGAGTTTTATCTTTAGGAAAACCTAATCAAGTTCAATCAGTTTTAGGGCCAAAAAAATGGTGGCGAAAATTTATAATCTTAATTAATTTTTATACATATCTTTATTTAGAGAGACGAAATTATGATCAAGTTTTTGTTCATATGAATCCAATTTATTTAGTTTTAGCTGGTGTTTATTGGCGACTAGCTGGTCGACCAGTAGGACTTTGGTATACCCATCGTCAAGTTGATTGGAAATTACGTTTAGCAGAAAAATTAGCTACGATTATTTTTACGGCCGCACCCGAGAGTTTTAAACTTAAAAGTCCTAAGGTAATTGTTACTGGTCATGGTATTGATACTGCTATTTTTGCCTGCCCGGCCAGGGCTTGTCCGCCAAAAGTTAAAACCACTGAACCTTTTGTTATTATGGCGGTGGGGCGCCTGACACGAATTAAGCATCTCGATATCCTTTTAAAAGCAAGCGCTTTGTTAAGAGAACAAATAAATATTCCCTTTTTAATTCGTTTGGTTGGAGAAGCAGTAACTGTGGAAGATAAAAAATATTTAAGTGAATTACAGACTATCGTCAAACAATCATCATTGGAAGGACTGGTCGAATGGACCGGAGCGGTGGCACCGGAGAAAATGAGGGCTCTATACTGCCAAGCTGGCCTAACTGTTAATCTAAGCCCCACTGGAGGCCTAGATAAGGCTGTTTTAGAATCATTGGCTTGCGGAGTGCCAGTTTTGACCTCTAACCAAGCTTTTAGGGGTTATTTGGCTCCTTATCAAGCTGAGCTTCTGTTAACTGATTGGGCTGAAAATCAACTAGCAATTCAAATCCAATCGCTAATGATGCGAACTGATCGAGAGACAATTGGAACGACCTTACAAAATACTGTTCGAATAAAAGCTGATTTAGGTCAATTAATTAAAACTATTGCTACTAAACTATGAGTCGAACTATTTGTTTTTTTGGTATTTATAATCCTGATTACTCGCGTAATTTGGTTTTAACTAAAGGTTTTCAAGCCAATGGTTTTACGGTCCTTAATTGTCGAGTTGACCCTAAACGTTATCCTGGTCTAATTAAATATTGGCAATTATTTAAAATCTGGCGGAATTTGGAAGTTAAACCAGATTTAGTTTTAGTGGCTTGGCCTGGTCACAGTCTGGTCTGGTTTGCTCGGTTACTTTTTCCCCGACCCTTGATTATTTTTGATGCTTTCACTTCTTTGTTTGATTCTAATGTTATAGATCGGCAACTTTATTCGCGGTATAGTTGGCGCGCTTTTCGAGACTATTGGCTTGATTGGTTTAGTTTACATTTAGCTGATGTCATAATCACTGATACGTTGGAAAATGCCAAATATTTAGCTAAACAGTTTAATATTTCCATTAAAAAAATTAATCGAATTTTTGTCGGCACTTCAATTGTACCAAATGTAAGCCCAGTAATTTTAGCCAAAGATAAAAAAACTTTTTCGGTTCATTTCCATGGTACTTTTATTCCTCTACAGGGGATTGAATGGATAATTCGATCAGCTAAGTTATTAGAAAAAGAACCAGACCTAAAATTTCGGATTATTGGTTCGGGTCAAGAATCAGCTAAAATTACTGCTCTTGTGGCTGATTTAAGACCAACTAATATCGAATTTTTACCCCGTCAGTCTTTTGCTGAATTAGTCGAGAAAATTACTGAAGCCGATCTAGTTTTAGGGATTTTTGGTACTAGTGATAAAGCCTCTCGAGTGATTCCTAATAAGGTTTTTGAAGGTTTAGCCTTAGCCAAGCCGGTTCTAACTGCCGATACGCCAGCGGTCAGGGAATTACTAACTGATCATGAAAATGTGTTATTCTCTAAAACGGGTGATTCAGTTGATTTAGCGACTAAAATTTTAGCCCTTAAAAATAATTTACCAGAACAAGAACAGTTGATAGCTGGTGCTAAATATTTAGTTCAGTCTAAATTAAATCCCCAACAATTAGTGGCCGAATTTCTAGCTAAAATAGAAAATGAAAATCGCTCTCGTTACTCCTAAATATAAAGAAGATTATTTAACCAATACCATTATTGACGGGTTAATAACTTTATCTACTGAAACTGATCTTACTTGGTTTTGTCCAGAGGGCTATCAATCATATTTACCGATAAATTTATATCAATTAAATCGAGCAGAATTTATTACTTTTGCCAAAGAAGCTGATTTAATTTTTTTCTGTTGGGGTAAAGATAATCTTAATTCTGATTTAGTTAATGAAATTAATCTTTGGGATAAAGTCATTTACATTGATGGTTCTGAACCAGGTGGCAATAAACGTTTTGATTCTATTGTTCAACAAAAAATATTAGCTGGTGATGAAGATACTCGAGGAGCAATTAATAATGAATTACTGCAAAAATGCTCACTCTATTTTAGACGAGAGAAACCTTACGTTGATGGCGTTATTCCCTTGCCATTTGGTATTGAACGTCGTTATTTAGATATTTATAACCCAACAGTGGAAAAAGATATTGATTTTGTTTGTATTTTTGGGCAAGCAGAGTTCCCACCATTACGGGCTGAAGTAAAAAATGTTCTATCTGAATTTTGTCAGGCCCATAATTTAAAATGTGTTACGGAAACAACCAAAGGGTTTTTATTAAGTGATGATAAAACCGCTGGACGAACAGAATTTTATCAACTACTAGCTCGAGCCAAAGTGGGTATCTCAACCGGCGGTGGAGGTTTTGATACTGCTCGTTTTTGGGAAATTTTAGGAAATAATTGTCTTTTATTGACTGAAACAATTGATATTTATGAACCAACCTCGAAGGCTCTAACTTATGATCGAATTTACCAATTCAGTAATTTACTTGATTTTGACCAACAACTCAAAAAACTGGCTGAAATTTTACAACACTCTTATCCACCAGCTAATCTCGAATCAGAGTATAATGAGATTTTAGCTAAACATTCTACTAAAGCTCGGGTCTTAACTATTTTAGAAGCTTGTCGGAATAAGAATTTAATTTCATGACTCTCACTATTTATTGTCCAATTTGTGATTCAAACAGCCTTTATCTTTTAAGTAAGGATGCCTATTCTTTTTATCGTTGTTCTAAATGTGCTTTAGTCTTCGTTCATCCTCTACCAAGCGAAGAATTTTTAGGCCAAGAAGTTTATTCCCCTAAATCTGGTTATCAGGGTAATAAAGCTAAAGATTTGAGCCAGAGTTCACTGACAGCCAAACAAGCCCCGATTCTCGAAGCCCTCGTCACCTTGAAGCCTGGTGGGCGCTTGCTCGATGTCGGTTGTTCCAATGGTCAATTTATGTTTTGGGCTCAAAAACGAGGGCTTAAGGTGACGGGGGTTGAACTTAATGAGGCCACTGCCAGTATTGCTAAAACTAATGGTCTAGATGTTTTTCAGGGCACTTTGACTCAAGCAAATTTTCCTGATCAAAGTTTTGATCTAATTTTTTTAGGTGATTTAATTGAGCATGTTAGCGATCCACGAGCCATTATCAAAGACTGTCAACGACTTTTGGTACCTAGTGGTTTTTTAGCCATTGTGACCCCTAATCTTGATTGTTTTTGGGCTCGTAGTACTTTTATTCTATTTAAACTATTTAAAATTCCTTGGTCTGTTTTAACTCCTCCGCATCATTTGTGTCAATTTTCAACTACCAATTTAAGACAATTATTAATTAACCAAGATTTCCAAATTAAACAAACTTGGTATCATCATCCTAGTTTGAAGTATGAATTAGGAATGACTCATTTATGGGGAGCTTATAAACATGATAAAAAAATAAGGACTTTAGTTTACACTTTAGGGTCTTATGCTTTATACACTTTATTTTTTGTTTTTAATTATTTAAGTTATCCTTTCCGTCGGTCTGATTTCGGCTTAGTGATGATTGTTAAAAAAATACTCGTTTAAATTTAAAATGAATAATTCTAAATTAAAAGTTTATCACGGCCCTCTTAATAAAACCTGGCCTTTGGTCTGGTTTTTATTAGTTAATTATCCTGATCGAAAAATTAATTATGGTCGCTTTGGTGAAGTTGTCCAAGATTATTTTGAAGAACTTTTAGTGGAGATAGTTGATCAGCCAGATCAAGCTGACTATTTGTTATTACCTTATTTGTATAATCAAGCAAAAGTTGATGAAGCTTATTTGCTGGAATTTTCTAATTTAGCTAAACAATATAAAAAACAAATCATCGTCGTTTATCCAGGCGATTCTAATGAAGCTGTCGAGCTTCCTTCCTCAATTGTTTTTCGTAATTCTCAATATCGGCAAACTCTTCGACCAAATGAAATCATGATGCCAGCCTTAACTGAAGATTTAGGCCAAGGTCAAAATTTAATTCCCCGAATAAAGGGGGAGAGAGCAGTCATTGGTTTTTGTGGTTGGGCTGATTTTCGCAGTTTTAAAGAGCGGTCTCGTTATTATTTGAAATTGAGTTTTACTTTTGGACTTAAACGTCAAGGTCTGTGGTGGCGCCGAAAAGCCCTTACCCTTTTGAGGGATTCAAAATTAATAGCGACCAATTTTTTGATTAGAAAATCTTATTCTGGTAATGAAAAGACTATTTCTCTTGATCCGATTGTTGCTCGTCGTGAGTATATTGATAATATTTTAAATTCTGATTTTACGCTCTGTGTAAAAGGGGACGGTAATTTTTCGGTCCGGTTTTTTGAAGTCTTGAGCCTGGGTCGAATCCCGATTTTAATTGATACTGATTGTCCATTACCTTTGGAAGATATGATTGATTATGATACTTGTATTTTACGGATACCTTACCAAAATATTTCTCATCTTGCTTCCATTACGGCTGATTTTTACAATAACCTTAATCAAGAACAATTTACAGCTAAACAAATTAAAATCAGAGAAGTTTTTGAACAATATCTTCGCTTGGATTCCTTCTTTAAGTTTTGGCTTAAAAATGATAGGCTCAAGAAATATGGATAAAATTTGGCCTAAATTAATTTTTATTTTGGGGCTAGGCCTAGTTCTTTTTCTCGCTACTTATAAATTGACGGAAAGTCCTCCTGTTTGGTTAGATGAAGGAGTTTTTACTCAAGTAGCAATTAATTTAGCTCAATTTGGTGAACATTCTATTATGACTGGACCGGGGAATTTTGTATCGGCTTGGTTTGCGACTACTGGTTATTCGGTCACTGTACCTATAGCACTCACTTTTAAAATCTTCGGTATTAATCTGTTTGTGGCTCGCTCGCTTATGGCGGTTTTCATTATTTTGATGGCCTTAGTCTCTTATTTTTTAATCAAAAAGGAATTTGATTGGTTGTGGGCCAATTTATCCTTGTTACTTTTAGCCACTTTTGCTCCCCTGTATGGTAATGGCAAATCGGTTCTTGGAGAAGTCCCGGGGTTGTTTTTTTTAGTTTCAGCACTGTTCTTTTTAAATATCAGCCAAATTACTAAAAGAAAATCTTATTATTTGTTTACTGGAGTTCTGATTGGTTTGTGTGTTATCACTAAACCGATATTTTTAGTTTTAATTCCGGCTGTAATTGGGGCTTTTTATTTGAAACGAAAAACTATTCCCAATTTAATCGAACAAGGAATTTTTCTAAGTCTTGGTTTTGGTCTCGCTTTGATCCCATGGTTGTTGATTCAATTTTCGGGGAGCTCTTTAGTTCAAGTTTTTGGTCATTATGCTAATCCTTATGATTTACCCTTTAAGATAGTTTTGCTTACTAATTTGAAACAATTTATTTCTGAAGCTCAACCAATTTATTTTCTACTTTTATTTGTAGTTTGGTTACTAGCTTATTTTAGACGATTTTATAAAAAACAATTCATTAGCTTAACCGAAACAACGGCTTTAGTTTTTTCGGTTTTAATTTTTATTGCTTATTTTCGAATTGAAGGACACTATCGCTATTTTTTCCCTGCTCAGGTTTTAGCTTTAATTTATCTACCAAATTCTTTAGGAGTATTATTTTTTAGTTATTCTAGAAAAATAATTGTCGTGATAGTGGTGATCCTTATTATTTTCCAGAGCTATCAGACTATTTTTCATTCTTGGGTGGCTACTTATTATCAGAGCACTCGTTCAGCGGAGATAACAAATACTTTTTCTTCTTTACCAAAAACTAAAAAAATCTTTATTTATCAAGCCCCTGAAACGGTAGTTTTTTTAGCTGGTCAAGATTATTATCAGTTTTTTCAAATAACTAAATTGATTGTTGTTGGTCAGGATAATTTAAAAATGTTAATGGCGGGGGAGATGGATTTTGTGGTGGTACCAATTTCTCTTTATCAAACACAAGAAAATCTGTTTAAGCCTTATTTAAAATTTAAAGAATTTGGTAAGTATTTATTGTTAACTAAAAATATCTAATGATTTTATTTTATCTTGCCAATCTTAGATTGCCGACGGAAAAAGCTCACGGCTTACAGATTATGAAGACTTGCGAGAGTCTGGCCCAGTTAGATAATCTGACGGTAAAGCTGTTTTTACCGAGCCGAAAAAATTCTCAAGTCCTTAGTCCTTTTGATTATTATGGTATTAAAAATAATTTTGAAATAATTTTTTTACCATCGTTCAACCTTTTGCGATTGGGAAAATTAGGCTTTCTAATTCAATCCTTTATGCTCAGTTTTTTCGCTTTGTTTTACATTGTTAAAAATCGACCAACGGTAATTTTTTCTCGAGATTGGCAAGTTCTTTATCTTTTATCTTTTTTTACTAAAAAAATTATTTGGGAAGCTCATACTAATCAAAAAAGTCTTTTAATTAAAAGAGTCATTAATCGAGCTAAAAAAGTCATAACTATTACTCACCAACTTAAACAATTTTATTGTGACAAATTTTTGATTAATCAAACTAAGATAGTGGTTATTTCTGATGCTGTTGATTTAGATAAGTTTAATTTAAAAATTGATAAAAATACTTGTCGCCAAAAACTTGGTTTACCGCTTGATAAAAAGATTGTTTTGTATGCTGGTCACCTTTACCCTTGGAAGGGGGTGGATACTTTAGCCCAAGCTTCTAATTTTTTAACCGAAGATATTCTAACTATTTTTGTTGGTGGCGCTAATCTGGATTTGGAGAATTTCAAGACTAAATATGGTCATTATGAAAATATTCTTATCTTAGGTCAGCAAGCTCATCGGGATATTCCTATTTATCTTAGGTCAGCTGATCTTTTAGTTTTACCGAATACCGCTAAAGATGAGATTTCTCGTCTCTATACTTCACCAATGAAATTGTTTGAATATCTAGCTAGTGCTACACCGATTATTGCTTCTGACCTACCATCTCTTCGTGAAGTTTTGACTGATAACAATGCCTATTTGGTCCCGGCTGATGATCCGCTTAAATTAGCTTCGGGTATTAAATTACTTTTGGCTGATCATCAAAAAGCTGATATGCTATCTAAGCAAGCTAGTCTTGATGTTTTAAATTATACTTGGAATAAGCGAGCGGAAGCTATTGCTTCAAATTTCTGATATGAGTAGTGTTGTCATAATCCCGACTTACAATGAACGAAATAATATTGAACAGGTGATACCTGCGATTTTTAATTTGCTTCCGACCATTTCTATTTTGGTTGTGGATGATAATTCACCAGATGGTACGGCTGAAGTAGTATGTGAACTTCAAAAAAAATATCCCACCCTTCGACTTCTTAATCGCCCCAATAAAGAGGGTTTGGGTAAAGCTTATATTCAAGCTTTTACTACAGTTTTAGCTGATTCAGAAATTGAGACCGTTGTAATGATGGATGCTGATTTGTCTCATGATCCCAAACATTTAAAGGAAATGTTAGAACTTCGATCAGATTACGATTTAATTATTGGTTCGCGCTACATTAAAGGGGGACGAACAGAAGGATGGCAATTGTATCGTCGAATTTTAAGTCGAGGTGCTAATTTATATTGTAAATTTATTACTGGCC
This sequence comes from Candidatus Vogelbacteria bacterium CG22_combo_CG10-13_8_21_14_all_37_9, assembly GCA_002772495.1. Lineage (GTDB taxonomy): Bacteria > Patescibacteriota > Minisyncoccia > Phycocordibacterales > XYD1-FULL-46-19 > 21-14-all-37-9. The sequence continues at coordinate 12,583 of PCSX01000028.1, forward strand.
TACCTTTTTTTGATTGTACTGGTGGCTTCAATGCTGTTAATGCTCAACTTTTGAGAAAAATTGATTTAAATAAAATTAATGTTTCTGGCTACGCTTTTATTATGCACTTCAAATATTTACTCAATGAAGCTGGGGCTACATCTCATGAAATTCCCATTGTTTTTAAAAATCGAATTGATGGGGTGTCTAAATTAAGTAATTTAATTATTCGAGAGGGGATTTTAGCGCCTTGGAAAATGCGTTGGAAAATATAAAAGCTATTTAAAATAATTAATTTAATGGAGTTTGTTTGGGGAAATAATCGCGAACTATTTGAGGGTCTAAAACAAACCAACAGGTCATTGCCAGGCTGGCCCAGTCAAAATGGTAATTAAATTCGAGGCCGGGAAATTTTTGAGCAAATTTTTGTTTAGTAAATAATTCATCATCAGCCCAAACTCCTTTTAAGCCTCTGATTTTTCGATTAAACCACATTATCGTCATCATGTGGGGAGTTCTAGTTGGTACTTCGATCAAGATTTTTTTAGTAGCAACTCGAGCTTGTTCTTTTAAAAATTGTTGTTGTTCTTCTAAACTAAAATGTTCAAATAAACCAAGTGAATAAGCCACTTCAAAAGATTGATCGGGAAGAGGTAGAGCTAGGGCATCTCCTAGAATTATTTCACAATTTTTAGCGTTTTGAACTCCTAGGGAGTGGGCGAGGGGAGTTTTTTCGATTCCAACACAACGAGCTAGGGTTTGCTGTTGAATTTGTTTTAAAGTCGTCCCAGTGCCGGCACCAGTTTCTAGATAAGAATTAGCTTGACCTCCTAATTTTAAGACATTTCGAGCAAAAACATCGCCAAAATAGATCTTCCGTCCATAGTGGACAATTTTTTCAAACATCGGGGAACCTCGTTTAGAAGCATAATATTTATCCCACATTTCGACACTATTGTCGTGTGGAGTGTTTAATTGATTTTTCATTTATGGATTATAACTTGATTTTAGTTAATTAGGTAGACCAGTATAGTCTTTTCTTAATTTACAAGCAAAAAATTTACTAATGTAGTAATATCTATATTATGAATATTTTGTCAAAAATTGCTCGAAAGAAACTTAATGAAAAAGTCGCCCCTTATGCTAGTGACAAGAAGACTTTAGAAGTGGGGGCTTATGGCAAATCAAGCTATGGTCTGTATTTTTCTAATCGGGTTGGGATTGATATTCGACCAGGACCAGGAGTAGATATTGTTGGTAGTGTCTACGAGTTACCTTTTCCAGAAGCATCTTTTGAGATTGTCTTATGTATGGTTGTTTTGGAACATTTAGAAGATCCCAAGAGGGCGATTACTGAAATGTATCGAGTCTTAAAACCGGGTGGTAAAATTATTGTTTCTGTGCCATTTCTTTTTCCAATTCATGACGCTCCTAATGATTTTTGGCGTTTTACTAAATATGGATTAAAAATTCTATTTAAAGATTGGCAGATTGAAGAATTACAAGCGGAAACTACTTTTAACGAAACTTTTGCTGTTTTACTCCAACGAGTTGCTTATCAAACTAAATTTTATTTCAATTCAATTTTTAAAGTTTTAATTTTTAGCTTAGCTTGGCTTCTAACTAAAATTCCTAAATTGACGACCGGAATCTATGGTGATATCGGTAAAAAAGTTATTGAAGAAGAAGCTTTTACTAGCTCATTTTTTTTAGTGGCTAGTAAAAAATAAA
>PCSX01000028.1:14399-28176 GCA_002772495.1 Candidatus Vogelbacteria bacterium CG22_combo_CG10-13_8_21_14_all_37_9
ATCTACTGATTCGAAGCCCTGAGGCATTCAAACATCGCACTCTAATAAATTTAGAAAAGGGTAATATTAATCTATAATTTACTTTTTAATTAAAATTGTATAGCCAATTGGATCTAAATCACTACCAAATTTTGTTAATAAACTTATTTGACCAAAGATTATTGTTAAAAAAATTAGGGGACTGATGGCTAGCCAAAATGGAAAAAAGATATAAGCCCAGAGTTTAATTGGGAAAATATTTCTAAAAAATAGAACGATAATTTTTGCAGAAATAGACGTTATGTCAGTTCCTCTAGAAATGATTTCTCTTTCCCTATATTGGGAAAATATTTTATTCAAAGTTGAAGGAGTATATCGGAAGTAATCATAAGGAATATAATGGTATCTAGCGCTCCAGGGAACAGTAAATAAAGCTTGACCATTTGGTTTTAATACTCTAAAAACATCATCAACTAAGGCTTGATAATTTTCAACATGCTCTAAGACTTCAGTGCAAATAATATTATCAAAATAATTATCAGGAAAGGGAATTTTCTGCCCATCAAAGTGAGTGATATCAGTTCTTTGATAATCGAAATTACTTGCTTCGGTAATATCTACTCCAAAATATTTTATCGGTTTATTTTTAACTAAAAAGTGATAAGGTGATTCGCCACAACCTAAATCCAATAAATTTCCACTAGCTCCTTTAAGAAATAATTTAACATGACGATACACTGATACGACTTGAAGATCTATTAGTAAACGGAGATTGAAACGGATTGAATTAAATAAACCTTTGGGTGGTGTGTGAGCTTTTGGTTTGAAGTTTTCTTTGAAGTTCATAGGGGTTTATTAAGATTTTAATGGACTATAATTTTTCTTTAAATGATCCGCCAATTTGATAGCTAGAGCACAAATCGTATAAGTGGGATTAGCACAACCGCTAGTCGGAAAAACAGAACCACTGCAGATGTAAAGATTAGATACTGTATGGATTTTTAAATTATTATCAACAACAGAAGTGTTAGGGTCTTTTCCCATTCTCGTTCCACCTAAATGGTGACTGGCTTCGGTGTTAATTGGCCAGGGTTTGGTTTCAGTTAAAGTAGTTTCAACTTTTCCAATTTGCTTTAAAGACATTTCTTCTTTAAAGACTCTGTGAAGTTCGATTAAAGAGCGATGGTCAAGATCAGAAGTGTTTAAATTGACGCTTGGCAAAGCGAGACCATTTCTATCCAATTGATCACTCAAACTTAGACGATTTTCTGGTCGAGGTTCCATTTCCATAAAATTACGTAGCCGAACGGTTTTAATTTTAACTGGTTTTTGGGGGAATAATCGATATCTTATATAAGACCCGACGGCTGGTAATTCTTTAATTATTGTTTGGATTGCTTTTAACCAATTAAAATCCAATTTTTTTCCGGTAGAATCTTCTTGATCGTCCCCGGTTTCGTTCCAATCTCGCAATTCCACTAATTGTGTTTGTTGATGTTTCCACCACTGAAGTAATGATTTCAATCGTTTAACAATCATAATCATATTCCAAACTCCCTGATTATCAGTCCAAGGAAAGATCGGTTCAAAGCGTAGATAACTATTTAAAATCTTTTGTTGTTTTTGAAAATCTTCATTTAAGCGTAGTCCAGTATAGCCAGACCAACCTTGATTAAGGTAACCAAATAGATAAGGTAAACTTTTGACCGGTTTTTTAAAATTAAGACGTCCAAAATTACCTTTAGGATGATTCATTAAGTATCTACCAACTTGGTCAGTTTCATTACCTAAACCTTGAGGATTAGTTTCTTTAGATAATAAAAGTAATCGAACACTCTCTAAACCCCCAGTGGCTAAAACAAAAATTTTTGCTTTAATATTTGTTTTGGAACCAAAAGAGTTTGTAACATTAGCGGTACTTATCCGAGTGATATTATCAGATTCTTTTTTTGAAGATAAATTGATAACTGTCGCATCAAGATATAAATCGATATTTTTATTATCAAAAATTGAATATAATTGTTTACCAAAGTTCCACGGTGGATCCGCCGCAATAAAATTTTTTTCAGTTAAAATTGAAGATTCTAGAATGAAATCTCCAGTTTGTCTGATTTTAATTAATTCTACTGATTTAAATTTATTTAAATCAGGAAAGCCATAATCACTCGCTCGTTCGTAATAAGGTTTGAGATCGGATAGTTTAATTGGCCAGTGAGATGGATAAGATAAATAATCTCGTTGTTCCATATCAATTTCATCTAAGGGAGCTGATAATCCAGTCCAAGTGGTAGAGGTGCCACCCAGTATTCGTTCCCGAGAAGAGATTTTAATTTTTATTTCGCCGATATTTATAACTTCGCGTAAAGTATTGATTTGTGGATTAGGTCGTTTGTCTCCTGATTCTAAAACACATATTTTAAGACCAGAGTGAATTAATTCAGCACAAAGAGTTAGTCCAGCTGGCCCAGAGCCAATGATGCAGACATCATATAAATTATCAGCTTTATATTTAGAAATATCTCTTATTCTCATAAAAAATTATTTAATTTTATTTTTAAATGAAATATTTCAGCTAGATTTTCTGTGATCATTAATGATATCACGGATTATAAAACGAGGACGTTGTTTAACTTCTTCAAAAATTTTTCCGATATATTCACCGATAATACTCAAAGTTAAAAGTTGAACTGAAGCTAGAAATAAAGTGACAATAATTAAGGTGGCAAAACCGCGCGGACTATCGGTGGTAAAGAAACTAATTAAATAAAATATTATTCCGGCTAAAGCAATAAAAGTTGTCATGATTGCTAAGTAAGCGACCCATTCTAGTGGCTTATAAGAGAAGGAAAATATCGCTTTTCGAGCCCACCGAAAAGCACTTAAGAGACCCTTGGTTGAGACTGATTGACGACCATCATAGCGTTCTGGGCGAACATAAGAGACACCAGTGCTATTGTAGCCAACCCAAGCTCTGAGACCTCTAATAAAGCGATCTCTCTCTGGTAGGGAGTTTACATGATCAACTACCACGCGATCCATTAAAGAAAATTCTCCAGCGTCTAGGGGTACTTTAATGTAAGCACTTTTATTAAAAAAAACGTAAAAAAGATGATAAAGCCATTCTTTAAATTTACCCATGCTTTTTTCTCGTTGACGACGAACACCATAAACTACCTTAAAACCTTCTAACCATTTTTTAACAAAGTCCTCAATTAATTCTGGTGGGTCTTGAAGATCGCCATCCATTAATATTACCGCTTCACCAGTTGATTGAATCATACCACTAGTAAAACCAGCTTGAGCACCAAAATTTCGAGAATGATTGATGACGGTTAAATGTTTATCTTGACTAGCAATCTGTCTTAAAATTAATTCTGAATTATCTGGACTAGCATCATTAATATAAATAATTTCATAATTAGGACTTATTTTTGTTAAAGTTTTAGTTAGACGATCAAATAAAACCTCAATACTTAAGGCATCGTAATAACAAACCACCACGGCCGAGATTTTTTTATCAGTCAACATTTTATTTAAATAACCCACTTATAATGGCATACAATTTATCAGGGAGCAATAGACTAATTCGAGCTAAAAAAGTTGAGAAAAAAGGTAAATAAATACTTTGGCGACGGCTATCAATTCGACGACTAATTGCTTTAGCGATAAATTTTGGGTTTGCTACTAAGAAAGATTTTTTACCTTCCCACATTGAAGTGGCCACTGGTCCGAGGTAAATATTAGTGAATAACAGACCTTGGGAACGATAATGTAAATTAAAACCACGTAAGGCTAGCGAAGCAGCCGCTTTACTAGCCGGGTAGGCGATTCCCTTTCTATTGGGTCGAAAAGAAGCGATAGAAGATAATAAAATAAAATGACCTTGTTTATTAGTTAAACAGACTGGTAAAAAAGCTTCAATGGTTGAAATTGGACCTATTAAATTTGTGTCGATAGTTTTTTTGAAAATCTCTATCTGAAAATTTGGTTCCAGATCAGATTCGAAAGTGGCGGCGCCTAAAATAAAAACTGCTGGTTTAAAACCAATTTGCTCCATGGTGTTTTTAGCTTCGATTAGAGTTTCTCTATCAAGGATATTCCCAGCGGTATAAAAAAATTTTTTGTCACCTAATTGATTTTTAAGTGACTCTAATAAGTCATTTCTTCGCGCGATACCCCATACTCGGTGTCCTTGTTTAACGAGTTCTTCGGCTAGGGATCGGCCAATACCACTAGAGGCTCCAGTAATTAGGATATCAGTGGGCATTTTTAATAATTTTAATGATTTCATTAGCAATTTGGATTGGACCAATTCCGGCTGCTTCGCAAAGATATTCACGAGTACCGACTAATTTTACAAATTCATCTTTTAGTCCGAAAGATTTAAAACGAGTGCCAATCCCAGCTTCGCTTAAGACTGATGATACGGCTGAACCTAAACCACCAATTAATCCATGTTCTTCGAGAGTAAAAATTCCCTTACTTATTTTAGCTCGTTGGATAATTAGTTTACGGTCAATTGGTTTAACACTAGTTAAACTAACTATAGCCATAGATAAACCAGTTTTTTTCTCAATAATTTCGGCGACATTAAAAGCAATGTCAGTAATATTGCCAGTTAAAAATAGAGTCAAATCTTTTCCGGGTTTAATAATATAACCTTGACCTAATTTAAATTTCCAGTTAGTTTTTTGATAGTCAATGCCTGGACTTTTACCTAATCGTAAATAAGCTGGGCCACTATCGGCTATAATTGCCTTGGTCGCTTCAACAGCTTCCCAAGAATAACTAGGGCAAACAACTTTCATCTTTGGTAGAGCGCTCATAATGGCTAAATCTTCGACCGTGTGATGGGTCACTCCATTATGAGAATAATTAAAACCACCACCGGTCCCGATAATTTTTACATCTAAATTATGGTAACAAATGTCATTGCGAATCTGTTCATAACAACGCATGGTAATAAAAGAAGCGATAGAATAGGTGATTACCTTATGACCTGATAAAGCTAAACCAGCGGCAATACCAATCATGTTTTGTTCGGCAATACCAATATTATAAAAACGCTTAGGAAAACGTTTAGCGATTAATTCGAGAGCATTGTAACCAAGATCGCCAGTTAAAAAAACGATTGATGGATCTTGTTCCATGCTAACTAAAATTTGTTTAACAAAATCATTTCTCATAAGATTTGATTGTTTCGGTGTATTCGTCTTCTTTTAAAATATAATAATGGGCTCGGAGCTGGTCCTCTATCAAAGGAGCGCCTTTACCTGATATTGTTTTAGCCAAAACTACGGTGGCTTTAGTGGCCCTTCGAGCTTGATTTAGAGTTTTAATTAAAGCCGTCACATCATGACCATCGCAAGTTAAAACTTGCCAACCAAAGCCACGCCAACGTTTAGCTAAATTACCGGGATGAATATTTTGGGTGGAACCAAAGCCTTGCCAGCCATTAACATCAATGATTGGGATAACCGAATTTAATTTATTAGAAACACAAAACATTGCGGCTTCCCAGATTGATCCTTCTTGGCACTCTCCGTCTCCTAAAAGGACGTAAACTCGAGCCGGATTATTTTTTTGTTTGAGAGCTAAAGCTATGCCAGCCCCAATTGATAGACCATGACCAAGGGAGCCGGTTGAGACTTCGATGCCAGGGGCAGCCTCATGACAAGGATGACCATGAAAACGACCTTTATTTATTCGATAACGTTCAAGCTCTTTTAAGGGATAAAAACCACGTAAAGCTAAAGTGGCATAAAGAGCTGAAGCACCATGGCCTTTACTTAGAATAAAGCGATCTCGTTTAGGATCGAGATGATTTTTAGGGTTAATTTTAAGAACCTTGAAATATAAAGCAGCTAAAATATCACTAATCGAGAGAGCTGAACCAAGGTGATCAGTATGACTTTTATGGGTCATCATTAAAACTAAGCGTTTAATTTCTTGCCCGGCCCCAACTGGAGAGATGTTTTTAATAACAGACATAAGTTTATAGATAGATATCAATAAAATACTAGTTTATCTCTTATTAGTCAATTAAAACAAAAAAAGGTTTTTATGGACTTTTTCTTTATTTTAAGGATAATAGGTTGATGCCAGAGTCTATCTCTACTAAACAAATAATGATTAATACACCCTGTGCTATTTGTGGTCGGATTACAGAAACAAGCCAGATTTACCCAGCTCAATTTTACGGTGAAATTATCAATGAGGAATCTTTTTCTGCTCGTCGTTTTTATAATCAAAAGATTCATTTTCAGGTAGTTAGTTGTTTAAAATGTGGTTTGTGGCGCTCTGATCCCATTATTGATCCAGAGCAAATTTGCAGACTTTACCAAGGTAGTAAATTCACTTATGGCATTCATACTAAAAACTTAGAGAAAACTTACGGTCACTATTTAAAGAAAGCTTCTAAATATATTTCTAAATCAGAACGGCTATTAGACATTGGTTGTGGTAATGGTTTTTTTATGGCTGAAGCTAAGCGTCAAGGTTTTAAGGATGTTTGGGGGGTAGAACCAAGTATCGAGGCGATTGAACAAGCTTCCGATTTAATTAAACCCTTCATTAAATTAGGAGTTTTTTCAGCTAATTTGTTTCCCAGTGATTATTTTGATGTGATTACTATTTTCCAAGCCTTGGAACATTTTGTTGAACCAGGTAAAGTTATTGAAGATTGTTTAAGTTTACTTAAACCGGGTGGGGTTGTTTTAGTTATTAATCATAATATTTCTTCTTGGCCAGTTCGATTTTTAGGTGAAAGCTCTCCAGTGATTGATATTGAACACCTCTATTTTTTTAACGGTCAGACGATGAAATTAATTTTTGAGTCTAATGGTTTTTTAGTCAAAAAAGTTTTTCGAGTTTTTAATCGTCATACTTTAGGTTACCTTGCTTCTTTATTACCAATTCAACCCATTTGGTTAAAAGATTATTTTATTAAATTTCTTAAGTTAGTTAAAATCGAACAAAAATCTTTAATCTTACCAATTGGTAATGTTGGACTTATTGCTCAAAAACCAAAGTAATTATGATCTTATCTAAAATAATCACGGATTTATTTAAGCGTTTAGTCAATTTTCCACCGGTTTGGAATACCCTTCAATATTTAGTAGGAGCTAATAATTTTAAATATCAAATGTACCCATCCGTTTTTTCAGCTAAAAATGGACGTTTATTAGATTTCGGTTGTTCTTGTGGTAATAGTACCTCGGTTTTTTTAGATTTTGATTATACTGGCATTGATATTGATCCAGAAGCAATTGAAGCGGCAAAACGAAAATTTAAAAATTACCCTCAAATTAAATTTTTAGTGGCCGATTTAATAACTGGTCCATTTCAAACTAATTTTTTTGATCATATTTTATTTGCTGGAACGGCCCATCATTTAAAGACGGCTGAGCTGGAATTGATTACTAAAAATCTTTTTTTATCGCTAAAACCTGGAGGAGAATTTCATTTTTTTGATCCCATAATCCAAAACGATAAAGATAACTTAATTACTAAATTGTTTTTACGTTTTGACCAAGGTAAAAATATGCGAAGTCGTGAAGTTTTGGAGCAATTTTTTCGATCTAATGGTTATGATATTATCGAAACAAAAATTTTTAAGAGTCCTAATCGTCTGATAAAATTGCCAGACTTTCTTTATCTTAAAATTAATAAAAAAAGGGATGATTAATTTTAGTAAAATATTTTACGGTAAAATATCGTCAAATCCGTATTATTTTTGGATCTTTATTATTGGGCCAATTATAATTTTATTCTTACCTTTATTATGGGGCAAAGTTTTTTTTGGAGGAGGGGGGGATTTAACCCATGCTTCTTACCCAGCGCTTGAATTTTTTAAGACTCATTATTTATCAGGTTTAAACCCTCATTTATATTTGGGTTTTCCCTTGGCTTCTTCTTTTCAATATGCTTATTTTAATCCCGCTTATTTATTAATTTTTAAGATTTTTGATTATTTAACAGCTTATCATTTAATCTTGTTTATAGACCTTCTCTTAACTGCTATTTTTTCCTATTTATTATTTAGTAATCTTTTTTCAAATAAAAGTAGTTCAGTGTTGGCAACGGTAGTTTATGTTTTTAATCAATCTAGTTTATTTCGATTACTCGGTTCGACTATTGCTAATGGCTTGTTTATCCTACCGGCGATCTATTGGTTAATCATCAAAATTAGTGCTGGTCGGTATTGGTACACAATCGGATTGGCTCTAGTTTTTGGTTATGCTTTTTTGAGTGCCCACTATCAATTTATTGTGATGGCTTTTGTCGGGGGATTGTTTTTTTTATTTTATCAAATTTGGATTCAATTTGATTCAAATAAATTAGTTTGGAAAAATTTTTATCCTGTAGCTTATTATTTCATAGGTTTATTGGGCGGTTTTTTGATTGGGGCACCTCAAATTCTCAATCTTTATCGTTTTTTTGGGTATACCACTCGGTCTGTGACGATTAACTATACTTATTTAAAAGGTTTTGATTTATTTAAATATCTTTTACCAAATCTAAATATTCAACAATTAACTAATCAAGAATTTCTCCCTTTTATTGGTATCGCACCATTATTTTTAGTTGTCATTGCTTTTATTTTTGTTTTAAATAAAAAAAATAATCTAGCTATTATGTCAGCAAGTGGCTTTATCTTATTTTTCTCTTTAATTTTTAAATATTCGCCGACGTCTTTTATCTTAAGACATTTGCCGGTTTTTCGATACTTTGCGGAACCAGGCCGTTGGCTTTATGTGGCTAATTTATTTTTAGCGATTTTAGTTGCTTTGGGTTTAGACTTTATTTTAAAAGAAAAAGATTCAGATTTATTTCAGCGAATTTTGTTTTATCTTAAGAAGATTACGATCGTTATTTTTGTCTTATTTTTTATTGTCAATATTTTATTTTATTTACTGCGAGATATTATCATATCTGTTGTTCAGAATTATTTTGATCTTAATCTTTATGAAGGTACTTCTCATTTACCGATTGATTTTTATCATCAATTGATTGTTACTTTGATTGATAAATTATTTTCTAATTTTAGTCTCATTAATTTAAATGTGGTCTTATTTTTGGTGACATCTGGAGTTTTATATTTAATCTTAAAAAAATATCATAGTAAACAATATTTAGGTTACATCTTAATTGGTTTAACAATTATTAATTTACTCGCATCTTTTTTCATTAATATTAGTTTCTTTGGTCGTAGTCAAGCTTTAAGTAGACCACAATTTGTTGAAATAATTAATCAAAGAGAAAATAATACTAATAATTTTCGAGTTTTTAGTTATTTAGTGGGGCAAGCTCAATACCAAAAAATTTCAGCTCTTCATCCCGAAGCGTCAAAAGAGGTTGAATTGTTTTCTCAAGAAGGATTAATTGGTAATATCAACGATTTTTCTCTACTTGGTGGCGTTGAAGGTAATATTGATCGAAAGGTTCAACAAATAATATTTTTATATTTGAACAATCAAGATAATTCTTTTACTGATAAAATATCTTTGTTGTCAGTCTTAAATACTAAATATATTGTGACCCCATATGAAATTAATGATAAAAATATAGATTTGATTTCAAATATTTCGGTCACAAAATTTAAAGTTCCACTTTATTTATATGAGAATAGAAAGGTTTTACCTAGAATATTTTTAGCTAAAGATGTCAATTATTTATCAGAAAATAATGATCAAATAAATCTAAAGACGATTCTCGATCCAATTAATGATTTTTCTCAAACCACTTTTATTGAATGTAATAATTGCCAACCAACTTCTAATGAAATGATTGATTCAGTTGATAATTTAGAAATTCAGGCTTATCATGATGAAGATATAAAAATTAATACTAATTTAAAACAAAATCGATGGCTAGTTGTTAGTAATGCCAAGGTTTTAGGTTGGAGAGTTTTTATCGATGGGATCGAACAAAAAATTTATCCAGCTAATTATATTTTACAGGGAGTTTTTGTCTCAGCTGGTGAACATACTGTAGAATTAATTTATCAGACAAAATGGTGGCAACTATGAAAATCCTAGTAATTACTAAAACACTAGCGACTCATTCTGGTATGGGGCGCTATTCAGCTGGAGTAATTCAAGCTTTACGGGGTAGAGACTTAGAAGTTTCAGTGATCTCCGAAGATAAGACTAATTCTAATGATTTTTTGTTTTCTAAACTTTCAATTTTTAATTTAATTCGAAATATTTATCGGGTCCGTCGGACTAGTCGAGATTGTCAGATTGTCCACGCTTTTGATGGTTGGCCCTACAGTTTGTATGCTTATTTTGCCGTTTGGGGGACTAAAAAGTCTTTTTTGATTAATATCGTAGGCACTTATTCTATCGCTGTTTTATATCATTGGCCTAAACGATATCTAATGTCTAAGGTGTATCAACGAGCCGATAATCTTTTATGTATCAGTAATTTTATTCGCCAAAAATTGACTGAGGTTTTACCAAACATTAATTCAGCTACCGTTTATTTGGGTTTACCAGATTTACCTAAATTAAATCCTAAGGAGTTAGAAATTTTTCAACAACATTATGGTTTAATTAATCGGGGACCAATTATTTTGACAGTGGGGGAAATAAAAAACCGTAAAGGACAATTTCCAACTCTTCAAGCAGTGGCGGAATTAAAAAAAACTTACTCTAATATTCTTTATTGTGTCGTTGGGGATGTCGGTTCTCTTGGTTATTTAAACCAGATGAAAAATTTTATTATTGAAAATAATCTGGTTGATAATTTAAAGATTTTTACCGAAATCAATTCTGATCATGATCTGAGAGGTTTTTATCAAAGTGCCACTGTTTTCGCTCTTAATGCCGTTAATAATGATGAAGACCATCATTATGAAGGTTTTGGCCTAACTTTATTGGAAGCGGCCAGTTTTGGAGTACCAGTTGTCGCCAGTGAAAATAGTGGTACCTCTGAAGCCCTAGATCCTGGAATTAATGGCTATTTAACTAAACAAAATAATCCTAGTGATATTACTTCTAAAATTAAATTAATTCTTGAATCTAATCCTTTCATTATTGGTCAAAAAGGCGTAGAGTTTAGCTCACAGTTTACTTGGGAGAAAACCGCTGGACAATATTATCAATATTATTTAGAGATAATAAAATAATTCGATATTAATTCATGAAAGTAGTTATTTTAGCTGATGATTTTCCACCTTTAGTTAATGGGGGAGCGGCGGTAGTAGCTGGCACTATGTCTAAGCAACTAAAGACTTTAGGTTGTGAAATTTCAGTTATTACAACTTGTCGTGAAATTGAACAAGAAGGAGTAAAAAATGTTGATGGTATTGAAATTTATTCTATTTATACTAATTATCATGAACGATGGCGTGCCTGGTTATCATTATATAATCCACAAACTATTTTAAAAGTTAAAAAATTACTTAAAGATTTAAAACCTGATATTGTCCATGCTCATAATCTTCACTACTACTTATCTTATTATTGTTTAAAACTTTCCCAAAAAAGTGGAGCTAAGGTTTTTCTCTCCGCCCATGATGTAATGTTGTTTGATTATGGAAAATTAAATACTAAGATTAAAATTTCTGTTAATGATTTGTCTTGTCAAATAAATTATCAAGTTAGTTGGTGGCAACAGTTAAAAGTTAATCGTTGGCGTTTTAATCCATTTCGTAATCTTTTTATTAAATATTGTTTACGATCGGTTGAAAAGATTTTTGCAGTCAGCGAGATGTTAAAAGAAGCTTTACAAATTAATGGTATTTCTCGACCGATTGAAGTAGTTAGGAATAGTATTGATTTAAAAGATTGGCTTTCAAAAAGAGATTTAGAGAAAAAATTTATCCAAGAATATAATTTGGAGAATAAAAAGATTATCCTATTTGTTGGGCATCCAAGTATTACTAAGGGGATTAAACAATTATTGTTAGCCTTTAAAGAAATTTATTCTCAACAATCAGAAATTATCTTGTTGATTGTTGGAGCTTATAATTCGATTGAGAAATTGATAAATGATCTCCAATTAAATTTTATTAAAGATCAAATTATTGTAGTCGACTGGGTTAGTCCAAGCTCTCTTTCTGTCGTATATCATGTTTCTCAAGTAGTAGTAATGCCTTCAATTTGTTTCGACACTTTTGGTCTAGTGACAGGGGAAGCGATGGCCGGTGGTCGGCCGGTGGTCGTATCTTGTTTAGCTGGGATTAGTGATTTGGTTAAAAAAACTGGTTCCGGATTAGTTGTTAATCCATTTAATCTTAAACAATTAAGTCAAGCTATTGAACATTTTCTGATTGACAAAAATGAAGCTGATCGAGTTGGTGGCCTTGGTCAAATGGCAGTGCAAGAATATCTTTCTCTTAATAAGACTACTGCTCTAATTTTGGCTGAATATAAGCGCGTGTTAAACTCCTAAAGTATGAAACAAGATCCAGTCATTTATGATCAATTAAGTGCTGATTATTCAGCTAGACGTTATGCTGGGCCAATTAATACTTATACTAAATATATTTTTACTACCCGTCGTTTTATTTTCGGGACTTTTTTAAAGCGATTATTAAAAAATTTAACCCAACCAACTCTTTTTGAAATTGGTTGCGCTGATGGAGTTTTGGCTCGTTTTTTACGAGAACAATTTCCTGGTCAAATTGGACATTTTGTAGGAGTAGATATTTCACCAGCGATGGTTAAAATTGCTTCGACTGCTGGGATTACCGAGACTGATTTCTATTTACGGGATCAAATTAGAGATGATACTAAATATGATGTGGTTTTAGAAATTGGAGTTCATACTGAAGATTGGGAAAGTGAATTGGATTATTGGAAACAACATCTCAAGATCGGTGGTTATGTAATTAAATCAGTGGTTGGTCGGGAGTCTTTTTATACTCGTCTTAAGCTGGCTCGAGAAAATTATGTTAAAGATTATCTTAGTTATAAAGACTATGAAAATATTTTTAGACGTCAGTTTGAGATTGTTGAAGTTAAATCTTATGGTTTATTTATTCCTAAAATTTGGATTTGGCCTAAAATAGCAAAACCACTTCAGGTAGTTTTAGATAAAATTTTTGTTTGGTATCCAGAATTTTATCATGAGCGAATTTATTTATTAAAAAAACTTTAAATTTATGAGGATTCAAAAATTTGGACCAAATGAGTTATTCCCTGAAGTTAAAAAAAGGTTGATTACGACTAATATCGTTCTAGATATTGGCTGTGGCATTAACCCACAACAAATGATTATTCCAGAAGTCAATATTTGTTGTGAACCTTTTCAAGAATATCTTGATCATTTACAGACCAAAGTTAAAAATTTATATGATCGCATTTTTTAATCCTTAAAGGTTCATGGAAAGATGTAGTCAATACTTTCCCAGAAAAATCTGTTGATACTATTTTTCTGATTGATGTGATTGAACATTTAGATAAAACTGAGGCTGAAATTTTATTAAAGCAAACTGAAAAAATTGCTCGAGTTCAAATCGCTATCTTTACCCCCTTAGGTTTTATGCCTCAACATCACGATAATGGTAAAGATGCTTGGGGAATGAATGATGCTACTTGGCAGGAACATCGATCTGGGGTGGTTACCCGAAGATTTTGGGGATACTTGGGAGTTTTTTATATCTGAGGAATTCCATACTCAAAATAATCTGCATCAAAAAATAGATCAATCTTATGGAGCGATGTGGGCTGTTAAAACTATAGGTCCATTTCACAAAAGAAATCGTTTTAAAATTATAGCTAAAAAAGTCTATTATTGGTTCAAAGACTAATCAACTTTATTTATTAGAGTGCGATGTTTGAATACCTCG
>PCSX01000025.1:0-11270 GCA_002772495.1 Candidatus Vogelbacteria bacterium CG22_combo_CG10-13_8_21_14_all_37_9
ACGAGTCTTAGCGGAAAAGAAGTACGCTGATTCTATGCCAGATTTACCAGGTGAGATTGCTTTGGCTTATGCCAGTGATCAATTGGCACCAGCTCGAGAAGTGTATGCTTTTCAGAAAAAAAATGCGGATTTTGTGAAAATTGTCGGTGGGGTATTTGATGGTCGCTTTGTCGATACCGCTTATGTCACCGCTTTGGCTACTATTCCTAGTCGTGAAGTTTTGTACGGTCAGTTTGTCAATGTCATTAATTCGCCCATTGCTGGTTTTGTAATGGCCCTAAATCAAATTTGTGAAAAGCGGGAACAAACCGTTTAACAAATTTGATCGGGCGACCCACAAGCAAAATTCGTGGGTTTAGCCCTTGATGCTATTGCTAAGAAATCCGCCCAAGGCGGATCAGCCTAGGGTTGAAATGATAAATTAATCAAAATTATAAAATTATAATTCTTAAAATTATGGAAGAAAATAAAGTTGTGGCTATTCCAACCAAGTTTAAAGCTTTGGTTGAACAAATCGAAACTATGAGTGTCTTAGAATTACACGAATTGGTTAAATTCTTAGAAGAAAAATTTGGCGTTTCTGCTCAAGCTGTTATGGTTTCTGGTGCTGGAGCTAGTCCCGCTGAAGCGGTGGAAGAAAAAGATTCCTTTAATGTGGAATTAACTTCCGCTGGTGAACAAAAAGTTCAAGTGATCAAAGCCCTTAAAGAAGCTTTGGGTCTTGGTTTGAAAGATGCTAAAGATTTAACTGATGCTGTCCCGACGATACTGAAAGAGGGGATGAAGAAAGATGAAGCTGAAGCTTTGAAAAAGGCAGTTGAAGATGCTGGAGGTAAGGTGGAAATTAAATAAGCGTTTTTAAGCTTGGAAATTAAGAAAAATGCCAAGTAGGGTCAGACCCTACTTGGCATTTTTGATAGGTTTGACCCCCTCTCACTCCCTTGCTATGATGTGGCCACTATGGAAATTCTCAGTAAAATCTTTGGTTCAGCCTCTCGGGTTAAAATTCTTCGTTTATTTCTGTTTAACCCTCAACAGGCTTACACTGTGGATGAAGTGACTAAAAAATCTCGGGTGACTAAATTGGAGGCAAAACGTGAGTTAACTCATTTAAGTAATTCTCATTTTTTAAAAGAGAAAAAACTTTTAACTAAAAATGGTAAAGTCTCTCAAAGACGTCAGTACCAGTTATTGAGCGATTTTCCCTATATTGTTAATTTACGTGATTTATTCAATGCTGATTTTTTTAATAATCGACGCTTGATTGCTAGTCGTTTTAAAAATTGTGGCCGGATTCGCTTGTTGGTTTTATCTGGGGCTTTTTTACATCAACCAAAATCACCAGCCGATTTAATGATTGTTGGTGATGATTTAAAAAAATCCCTGATTGATCAAGTGATTAAAAATATTGAAGCTGAAACTGGTCGAGAGTTAACTTACGCGGTTTTTGATACTAATGATTTTCTTTACCGTCTTCATTCTAGTGATCGCTTTGTTCGTGATATTTTTGAGGCTGAAAACGAACTTTTAATTGATAAAATTGGCCTTAATAAGTAAAAAGCGAGTTTAGAGGATATCCACACTAAAGACTTTGCCGCCTTAAAAAAGTCTCAATTTAGTGGTATAATCTAAATTAGGTAATAATTAATAGCCAATTAGGCTTTTGGTCGACTAAAAGCCGAGTTTTATAAGTTTTATTGTTCATAAATTAATCAAAATATGTTATTTCAGACTTGGAGCCAAGTTTTGACGGCCTCATTTCAAGGCCTCTGGTTGGCTGTAGTAAAATTTGTTCCTGGCGTTTTTGTGTCAATTGTTCTTTTTATCATTGGTTGGGTTTTTGGCGAAACAGTTGGTCACTGGGTGGCTAAACTAGTTCACTCCTTAAAAGTCGATCGTGCTCTTGAAAGTATTGGTGTTAAAGATTTAGCCGAACGAGCTGGTTACCGACTTGATTCTGGTAAGTTTGTCGGTTTCTTGGTCAAATGGTTTGTGATCGTCGCTTTCTTAATGGCGGCTTTGGAAGTTCTTGGTCTAAATCAGATTAATGTCTTTCTCCAGACGGTGGTCCTTTCATTCCTTTTGAATGTAGTAGTTTCCATCTTGATCTTTGTGGTTGGTGCGGTTTTAGCTCAAGCTTTACAGAAAATCGTAGTGGCTTCCGCTAAAGCAGCTGATATCTCTCAAGCTAATGTTTTTGGTGCCATCACGAAGTGGGCGATTATCATCTTCACTTTTATTATCGTGATTGGTCAATTGGGAATTAAGGATAATTATTTCCAAATTCTCTTTACTGGCGTTGTTGCGGCTTTAGCGATTGCCTCCGGTTTGGCTTTTGGCCTTGGTGGCAAAGAAGCGGCTGGTCGTTTGGTTAATAAATTGGAAGACGAAATTAAGTAAATTAAGGTTTAAATTGCTAAGTTAAAACCCGCCCCGAGACGAGAGTCTCGGGGCGGGTTTTGTAATTAAACTAATAATTACCTATTAACTTGACTCTAATAAATGGTGGGTATATAATGGCCGACATCAGTATGTATATCAAAAAAGACCAATTTAAGCGGAAAAGATAGACCGACTGATTTTCTTTTGTCTATCCCACCGCTTACAATAGCGGTTTTTTTGAACTCAGGACTGATCCGACCTTTGTCAATTGAATGCCATCACATTAGTCAATTCCAATTGTTATTGGGGTCTTTTGGGCTAATGGAGGTGGAAAAAGGTAGAGATCCCGACACCTACTTTGGCATTGTTTTTACTTTGTTTTTCGATTTTGTAAAATATTTCGATAGATGATGCTTAGTGAATTTCTTTTAATTTTTGGAGCTAAAACATAAAGTGATGCCAAAGTAGGTGTGGGGATAGAGAATAAAAAGTAGAAAAATGATTTACAAATTTCCTAATAGGAAATTAAGAGTAGATGGTGGATGCCTAGACTCTAAAAAGCGATGAAGGACGCGGCATGGCAGCGATACGCTTCGGGAAGGTGCCTAGCAACCTATGATCCGAAGATTTCCGAATGGGGAAACCTAATCTTGGTTATACGAGATTGTCGGCGATTAATCGTCCGATGCAAACCCCGGGAAGTGAAACATCTCAGTACCGGGAGGAAAATAAACTAATCAGCATTTCCTTAGTAGCGGCGAGCGAAAAGGAAGAAGCCCAAACCCGTATGCACCTCACTAGGCGTGAGTCGCATAAATTAAAAATTAAAAATTTAAAATGAAAAATTGTGGTGTCCGCAAAGCGGACTCAGTATTTTTTATCTTTGATTTTTACATTTTGATTTTGAGCAAACTCGCGATTAGCGAGGTGCGTATGGGGGTTGTAAGATAGTAACGTAGTTTACTAGAAGAGTGATAAAATATTTCATTAGATGAAATTGCTGGGAAGCAATACCAAAGAAGGTAATGGTCCTGTAGTCGAAAATGGAATGTCTCTTTTGTTACTAATCTTGAGTACTTCGAGGAATGATAGCCTTGAGGGAAACAGGCGCCACTAAGCGCCAAGGCTAAATATTTTTAGAGATCGATAGTGAACTAGTACCGTGAGGGAAAGGTGAAAAGTAACCCGAGAGGGCGTTGAAATAGATCCTGAAACCATCTACTTACAAGGAATCGGAGCCCCGCCCTCTTTATTCATAAAAAATTTGGGAGGACATTAAGAAAATAATATTCTTTTTGTTTGAATAAATTATTTTGTGGGGAAAGAGGGCGGGGTGACGGTGTGCCTATTGAAGAATGAGCCAACGAGTTTATGCGTACTGCTCGATTAATCCGCGCTGGCGGGTAGTCACAGGGAAACCGAGTATTAATAGTGCGTCTCCTTGCTTTTTAACTGCGTCCTCGTAGCTTTGAGGATGGAGTTAAGAAGCTTGGTAGGTAGTCCGCATAAGACCCGAAGCCAGATGAGCTTGCCATGAGCAGGGTGAACCCAACAGAAATGTTGGAGGAGGCCCGAACCGTTTAGCCGTGCAATACTTTCGGATGACTTGTGGTAAGGAGTGAAAAGCTAATCGAATCTGGTAATAGCTGGTTCTCTCCGAAATAGCTTTAGGGCTAGCGTTTGATGTATCTTGCGGGGGTAGAGCACTGGAAGAGTTGAATAGGGAGCAATCTCGTCAATTCTATCAAACTCCGAATACCGTAAGTAATTATCAGGCAGTAAGACTACGGGCGCTAAGGTCCGTTGGTCTAAAGGGAAACAGCCCAGACCCACAGCTAAGGTCCCTAAATTTACGCTAAGTGCACTTAAGGAGGTTAAATTTCTCTGACAATGAGGATGTTGGCTTAGAAGCAGCCATCATTAAAAGAAAGCGTAACAGCTCACTCATCAAGAGATTTTGCACCGCAGATAATCGGGGCTAAGCGTAGTACCGAAGCTTGGGATTTATAAACTTCGTTGAAGTTTATGAGTGGTAGGAGAGTGTTTTGCGCCGCTGTGAAGATCCACCGTGAGGTTTGGGTTGGAGCGCGCAGAAGTAAGAATGTTGGCACAAGTAACCACAATCAGAGTGAGATCCTCTGACGCCGAAAGACTAAGGTTTCCTTGGCCATGGTGATCATCCAAGGGTTAGTCGGTCCTTAGGCAATGGCGAAAGCCGAAGCTGATGGACACACGGTTAATATTCCGTGACTTTTATTTGGATTGATGGAGGGACGGAGTTCAGTATGTCAAGCGTATTATTGGATTTATGTTTGCTTAATCAGGTTGTTTGTTAGGTAAATCCGGCAAGCTGTTTTTAATAACGAAACCAAGTTAAGTGAAAATCCGGCGGGAAACCAAAGGAAATTTGACAAAGCGAGCTTCCAAGAAAAACTTCTAAAATTATGCAAATAGAAACCGTACCACAAACCGACACAGGTAGTCAGCTCGAGAAGAGTAAGGCGAACGAGTGAGAGATCCTCAAGGAACTCGGCAAAAAAGCGGCCGTAAGTTCGCGATAAGGCCTTCCCGCCCTCTTTCCTCAGGAAGGAGGCGGAGGCAAAATAAAGTTTTGTCTGTCCAATTTTTTCACGTTATTAATTCGTGGGGAGAGAGGGCGGGACGCAGCTAAAGTATCCCTGGCGACTGTTTATCAAAAACACAGCTCCCTGCAAACTCGCAAGAGGAAGTATAGGGGGTGACGCCTGACCAATGCCAGAAGGTCAAACATGAATGGTGAAAGCCGTAAGGCTGGAGCTGATTATGTAAGCCCTGGTGAATGTCGGCGATAACTATAATCGTCCTAAGGTTTTCGGTTGGTTCCAACCGAACAAATCGAAAAGAATTGGGACGATTGTAGTGAGTGGACAAGGATGAAAACAATGCGCTACCTTAATAAAATCTAGCCAAATGCTGGAATATCTGTGGGTAAAACCCTGAAGAACCGAAGATACTATGGTATAATTATTCCTTATGAATAAGATACCAAGTAAAAATTCTACCGGTGCAGACAATCAGCAGGAAAGATTAGAAATTGAGTCTTGGATAACTGGTTTTACTGATGGTGAAGGATGTTTCTCAGTTTGTTTTATTAAAAATAAAACAGCTAAAAGTGGTTGGCAGATTTTTCCCGAGTTTGTAATAACTCAAGGAGAAAAAAGCTTACCTGCCCTGAAGATTTTTCAAAAATATTTTCAGAGTGGAAACATTTATATCAATAAACGATATGATAATCATACTGAGAATTTGTATCGTTATTGTATTCGTTCCATCGATGAATTAAATAAAAAAGTTATCCCTTTCTTTCAGAAGCATCATTTAAAGACTTTCAAAAATAACGATTTTGTTATTTTTGCTAAGATTGTAAAAATGATGTCTGAACAAAAACATTTATCTCCTAATGGAGCGATTAGAATCGCCAAATTAGTGGAAAAAATGAATCGAAAGAAAGCTTCTCGATTTCTAAAATCCTCAGAGACTATACGCTAGAGTCACCATTTTATGGGTGATAAGATATAGTCCGAACTTTATGGCGACATAAAGAGATGGATAGAAATAGTCCATCCCCGTTGCAAATTGAGAATAGTGTATTCTTTCCGCGTTGATCCGCGTTAAGTCTGCGTTAATCTGCGTTTGTTGCGGAGCAACAAAATGAGCGCAATTCCTTGTCGGGTAAGTTCCGACGTGCACGAATGGCGTAACGACCGGGGAACTGTCTCGAGGATTTGCTCGGTGAAAATACAGTGGGGGTGAAGATGCCCTCTACCTGCAGTTAGACGAAAAGACCCCAGAAGCTTTACTATAGCTTGATATTGAGTATACGTTTTTCCTGCGTAGCATAGATGGGAGAGATTGAAGAGACGGTTTCGGCTGTCTTGGACTCGTCAGTGAAATACCATTCTTGAACGATGTATATTCTAATTACCACGGCAAAAACGTGGTGAGACAGTATCTGGTAGGTAGTTTTATTGGGGCGATATCCTCCTAAAAAGTAACGGAGGAGCCTATTAAGGTTCTCTAGGCGCGAATGGAAACCGTGCCGATAGTGTAATGGCAAAAGAGAGCTTGACTGTAAGGCGTGCATGCCAAGCAGGTGCGAAAGCAGAGCATAGTGAACCGACGGCTCGTATTAGACGCGGCCGAAGATTAACGGATAAAAGGCTACTCTGGGGATAACAGGCTAGTTCCGCCCAAGCGTCCCTAGCGACGGCGGAGTTCGGCACCTCGATGTCGGCTCATCTTATCCTGGGGCTGGAGAAGGTCCCAAGGGTTTGGCTGTTCGCCAATTAAAAAGATACGCGAGCTGGGTTCAAACCGTTGATGCGCTGAAGCGCATTGCGATATTAATGATACGAATCTACATATGAAATAATACAAATGAAGATTCGGCGCATGAACAGTTTGAACCCACATCGAAATTTTCGTTTATGAAATAAATGATAGAAACAACCATATTACGGCGGTTATACATAGCAATATGTGTAAAGAAGCTGACTAATATCGGTAAAACCCGACTATACAATATAAGGGTAATACCGAGGGAAGTTTGTGAATTTTGTTGAGGAGGGTGAAAGGTGAAATTGGGGATTAGCCGGCAGGCGGCTCCCAACACCGTCCATTTTGAAAGCCTCATGGCTTGAAAAAGACTTGGGACGCTCGCGCGTCGCACTGACTACATATCAGATCTTTTTCCCTAATGGAGATTTCCTTCCTCTTCTCTATAAAATTCATAAACACCCGTAGAGACTAAATGTTAGCCATCCTTAATTTTTAAGGATGAAGTTATAGTCCAATCCACTTAGTAATAAGTGACAAGGTGCGTGAGACAGGTTGGTCTCCTATCTACTGCAGGCGTTGACAATTGAAGGGATTTGTTCCTAGTAAGTAATTGCTACTTTCATGAGTAATCATGATTGAAAATGCTGCTCATAACGGTGAAGCCTTCATATGATTTTGGTTTGAGAATTGTAACCCTTTCGGTCTCTGTGTTACAATTTGCTTGAGGACCAGAATCCTCTTTAAGGTAATACCGTGGGAAGTCGATCTAAAATTGAATTAGCATACATTGCCGGTTTTCTTGATGGCGATGGGAGCTTAATGCTCCAAATCAAAAAGCGGACAGATAGCCAAGTCGGTCTCCGATTTATGGCTACGATCTGTTTTTATCAAGATACTCGACATGGAAAAACTTTGAGTTGGATTAAAGAAGTGTTTGGGATTGGCTATCTATCCAAACGGAACGATGGTATGACCGAACTACGAATTAACGGTTTCAGACAAGTTGAGAATATTCTAACTAGTTTATTACCTTATATTCGATTTAAAAAACTTCAAGCTCAAGCTTTACAAGAAGCTTGTGAGATTCTAATTAAAACAAAGTTTAAATTGTTAAGTAAGAAGAAATTAAGAAGATTAGTAGATCTAATTTTGGTCATTCAGTCTGAAAATTATGTGACTAAAAAAAAGAAAAGCCGATCAGAATTTCTAACAATTTTAGGTTTGACCCCGTAACGACTTATCCTGAAAGATGGATAGACTTGGATAAATTGGAAAGTTGGCCAATTTGGCTGACAGATTTATTTAGGTAAAATGCAGCCTTCCTTAAGTATTTAAGGAAGAAGGTATAGTCTACGCTCCTAGAAATAGGGGATTAAGTGACGAGAGGACCGGAATGAACTGACCTCTGGTCTGAGAGCTGTCGTGCCAACGGCACCGCTCTGTAGCTAAGTCGGGAAAGGATAACCTCTGAAAGCATCTAAGAGGGAAACCCACCCTAAGATTAATTGTCATTATGAGACTCCTAAGAGATGATTAGGTTGATAGGCTCTAGGTGTAAGCTCAGTAATGAGTTAAGCCGTGGAGTACTAATTAGTCCATTCCTATTAGGAAATTTGTAAACCATTTATTTTTTACTTTTGTTTTCGGCGAGGGTGTAGCTCAATGGTAGAGTACTCTGTCTTTTTGAAGAGATGTATAGGTTCGATTCCTGTCATCCTCGCCAAATATTTATTTTAGAAGTTTACCCGATAGGGAAATTAAAAATTGAGTTTTCTGTGTTGGTGATTTAACGCGGTGGTCACACCTGGCTCCATTCCGAACCCAGAAGTTAAGCACCGTAGTACCGATGGTACTCGTAAGGGGAGAGTAGGTAATCGCCAGCACAGAGTATTTAATTTCTATTGTGGTATTTTGATGAAATAATACCTTATTCGCAAAACTAAGGTTTTTTTGCTATGCTTTATTTAATGTCTAATTGGCGCACTAAACGACAACTTTCATATTTAAGTGTTGTTTTGATAATAATCTTAATTTTAGCTTTGGGCTCTTATTGGTATTGGCATCCTCAACCAACTTGTTTTGATGGTCAAAAAAATGGCACTGAAACTGGTGTTGATTGTGGTGGTTCATGCCAAAAGGCTTGTCTAAATAAAACTTTAAGTTTAAAAGTTATCTGGACTAGAGTTTTAGAATCTGGTGATGGTCGTTACGATGTAGCTTCGATGATTGAAAACTTTAATGCCGACGTGGGGTTAAAAGAAATTACTTATCTTTTGAGAATTTATGACTCTCAAGGAGCTTTAATTACATCTAAAACTGGTTTAACGTATGTTAATCCTCGGGAAAAATTCGTTATTTTTGAACCTGGATTAGTGACTGATAAACGACTGGCGCGCTCTGCTACCCTGGAAATTATGAGTCAATCTGATTGGCTTAAAACCCCTGCTCTTTCGGCCACTGTGGTCTTAGAGCGAGTGATTGAGCCAGTTAATTTTACGACTGATGCTGTTCCTCGACTTCATTATCGTTTAATTAATAATTCTTTAGAACCTCTATCTGATTTAGCTGTGGCTATTATTTTAAATGACGATAAACAAAATGCTTACGCTGGGAGTAAGACTTTAGTGGAGTCTTTAGCTAAGGGTGAGATTCGGGATTTGTATTTTACTTGGCCGACTCCGCTTAGTCGTAATCCAGCTAGTATTGATACTTATTGGCGTTTTAATGGTTTTAGCCACAACCCTTAGTTAAAATCTATGATTGAAATATTTCGTAAATACCTCGATCTGGACTGGGTGCTATTTTTAGCGACTCTACCACTTTTAGCTTTTGGTCTGGTGACCATGAGTTCATTTACGGCCGATCAATATCATTTTGATCGACAGTTAATTTGGATTGCTATTTCTTTAGCTGTTTTTTTGCTATGTAGTTTTGTTGATTGGCGTTTTTTACGTCGGAGTGGAATGATCGCCAGTCTTTATTTAATTTTTATTGTTGTTTTATCTAGTTTATTTGTTTTAGGAACGGTCGCTAAGGGGGCTAAAAGTTGGTTTATGATTGGCGGAGCCGGAGTAGAACCAGCTGATTTTATGCGCATTGTTATGATTGCCATGTTGGCCAAATATTTTTCTCGTCGTCACGTGGAGATTGCACACATTCGACATATTATTGTTTCGGGTCTTTATGCTCTCGTGCCCTTTATCTTAATTTTACTTCAACCAGATTTTGGTTCGGCCATTATTATTTTCTTTATTTGGCTTGGTCTGATTATGGTCTCAGGAGTGTCAAAAAAACATCTTTTTGCTGTGGTCGCTATTGGTGTCCTCTCTTTTTCTTTAGCTTGGTTATTTGTTTTTCAACCTTATCAAAAAGATCGAATTAAAACCTTTATTCATCCGTTAGCTGATGTTCGAGGAGCTGGTTACAATGCTTTTCAATCAACGATTGCAGTTGGTTCGGGTCAATTTTTTGGTAAAGGAGTTGGTTATGGCACTCAGTCAAGATTAAAATTTTTACCAGAGTATCAAACTGATTTTATTTTTGCTGCTTTTGCTGAAGAGTGGGGTTTTTTCGGTGTGATTTTAGTCATTCTTTTATTTGGTCTAATTATTTGGCGTTTATTTGCCAATGCTTTTTTGGCAGCTAGTAATTTTGAAACTTTATTTTCAGTCGGAGTAGCGATCTATATCATGAGTCACTTTATTATTCACGTCGGAATGAATATCGGACTCTTGCCAGTGACCGGTCTACCGCTACCTTTTATGAGTTATGGTGGATCCCATTTATTAACAGAGTTTATTGGTTTGGGGATAGTCAGTGGGATGCGCCGGTATTCGCTAGTTTTTCATCGAGAAGATGTTCATAATGAGTTTGTGGGGCCACAATAAACAACGCGGACTTTCGCGGACTAGACGCGGACTAGACGCGGACTTTCGCAGATAAAACGCGGATTCACCCTGTGGAGTAGCTTGCTATACTCCACACAGGGTAAACGCGGATCTGCTTTATATTGCCAAGAGTGGTCAGGGGGGGGTAGAATGGGTATATTAGAAATTAAATAGGTAAAAATTAAGTAATAATAATTATGAAAAAATATACAATCTTAACCGTCATGATAATCGTTTTATTGATAATCGTCGGTGGAACTTATTATTATTCACAAAACAAAAATAATAATTTCAAAATAAGTGACAAGATTCTAGTTAATAACTTTGACAGCAGTAAAACAGAAGAAAAACAAAATACTGGTTCCGTCACGTCTTTAATAGAAAGTAATATTCAACAATGTAATGATGTCAGAGATTTGCAAGCTCGTTACAAATGCTATGTTGACTTGGCTGTGATAAAAGGGGCTCAGATTTGTGAGTATAGTCCTGTAAAACAATCTTGTTATGAACAGTTAGCAATTCAGAAGAATGATTACACTATTTGCGAGTATAGTCCTGCAAAAAGATCTTGTTATGGAAAATTAGCAATTCAGAAGAAGGATTATACTATTTGTCAAGTGATGAATGATTCTGATTATAATAAAGATGCTTGTATGTTTGAGGTTATGTTTGAATTCGATACTT
>PCSX01000025.1:11285-14292 GCA_002772495.1 Candidatus Vogelbacteria bacterium CG22_combo_CG10-13_8_21_14_all_37_9
GCGATGCCATGACTTCTACAGGTCCAGAAAGCCCTAAAACCAATTGTTATAATGTGGCATCAATAAGATCTCGTGACCAAAAATACTGTCAGAAGATTGTAATCGCTTCGGAGAAGGATCAATGTCTACAGACTCTGAATCTTTTACAAAATCCAAAGTGATTCGCAAAAAAGACCATTCGTTTTTTTGTCTAAATTTCCTAATAGCAGGTTATAACGTCATCGAGTCAACTGAGGAAATACTTAAAACTACCCAACCTGATTTGTCGTTCTATATAATTCCGCTGCTTCTTCTAGCATCTGTTTAAAGAAAAAATTTATCTTAATTTTCTTTTCAATATTCAGTCTAACTAAAGACCAATAATGATCCTTGTTTATAACCTAATCTAACGACCGTTAGATTAGGTTATAATGTTTAAATACATAAAAAGGTTGTTTTTTTAACCACAGTTTTCCTAGTGGAAAAAAGTTCGGCTTAATATCTTCTCTAATTCTTCGGGTATTTTAGTAGCTTCAAAGTAAATAATTTCTGACTGGAGTCTTAAATCTTGTTTAAGTAATTCAATCAGATCATCATTAGGGAAAGGGGAGATCCAGACACTATTTTGTAATTTTATAAAACCAGATTCTTGCAATTCGATTCTAAAATAATCTCGTTTTCGACGCTCTCTTTCCTTGATGTCAAAAATAATTACTCGCCATTTGCCGTCCCAATCAGCTTTGTTATTAATATTTTCTTTTTTAGTTTCCTTAGCTAAAAAATTTTCACCGGTCGCTGTAATTGAAACATTTCCATTTTTATCGATTACTAAGAGATCTTTTTTAATCAAATCTTTGATTTTTTTAGAAATGTAATATTTTTGTTGATTTTGGCTCCTTTTCCAAATTCTCTTAAGCGGTTTTACTAGTTCTAAAGCTTTCGGGGCGATAGCAATGATGGCCATGGTTCCAGCAATATAGACTGAAATCATTATTGCTTGAGTCAGATAATTGCGTTTGACGGGGTCAATACGCAGACGATGGTAAGTTTTCTTTAGACTCTGTTTTGCCATGTTTTTCCATTATAACCTAATCTAACGGTCGTAGAAATAGGTTATAAAATTGATAATAGATTTTAGTGTTTGATTGAGGAATGGAATATTGTCTTAGTTTACTGACCTATATAATTCGATTGTTTTTTCTAGCATCTGTTTAAAAGAAAAATCAGCTTTAATTTTCTTGGTGATATTCGGTCCGACTAGAGCCCGGTAATGATCTTTGGTGATCATATATTTGAGAGATTTTTCCAGTTCGGCAATATTACCTGTTTGAACCAAGAGTCCATATTCAGCATCAGGAATAATTTCGGGAATGCCACCAACTTCAGAAGCAATAATTGGTAGACCAGCATAACCGGCTTCAAGGAGAGCGTAAGGAAAAGCTTCTGTTCGTGAAGGGAGAATAAAAATATCAAAAGCTTTTAGATATTTCCGAGCGTCTTCTACTTGGCCCAAGAGAATAATTCGGCCATCTAGTCGTTTAGCACTAATTAATTTTTCGAGTCGACCGCGATCTTCCCCTTCACCGATAATAACTAGATAAAGTGACCAGCCAAGTTGAGATGAAAGTAGACTTTTTATTAACCGAGCGAAAGCTTCAATCAAGATATCCAAACCTTTATTGTGGTGTAATTCGGCAATAGTCCCGAGCCAAAATTTTTCAATTTTGTCGGGCAAAAGTAAGAGCCGAGCGTCTCGTTCAGAGAGAAAATTAATAGTTTCAATACCATTATAAATTAAAGTAATCTTATTTTTTACTTTCGGCCAAGTGGCAACTTGATCAAAAACTTGTCTAGAAACTGCAATCGTTTGATGAGCGAGGATAATCGTTAACCAATGCCCGAGGATTAATATTTTTTTGACCAACCAAAATCGATCTTCATTAAAAGACCAACCGTGACCGGTAAAAATAATTTTTTTAACTCCGGCTAAGCGCCCAGCTAAAGTTCCCAGCACTCCTATTTTAGAGCTATTGAGATGAATAATATCTGGTTTTTCTAGACGAAATAATTTATAGAGAGACCAAAAAGTTTTTAAATCTCGACTTAAATTTAGATCACGGCCCAATGATTTAATTCGCTGAGTCTGAATGTTGGCGGTTTGTAATTTTTTTTCTAAAGCGTCACCTTCACCAAAGACAACCTTAACTTCATAATCACTTTCCGGGAGACTAGTGGCTAGCTCGTAAACATAACGTTGAGCCCCACCCCAAAAACCCTTGGTAATTAAGTATATTATTTTGATTCGTTTTTCGGTCATTAATTTAAAATATTATCAAAAATGTTATTTTTAAGTGATTTTACTTATCATACACTTTTTTGTTTTATTTGCGATGTTGATTAAAATTGGGGAAAAGTTAATTTTTTCGATTTTTGAACCAAATAATTTAAATTTAAGTCCCTAAATCGATTGAAAGCCCATTTCAAAAGGTCTGATTTAGGGACAGTGGCTTTAGTCGTTTTTTAGGTGTATAATTGCCGAATATGCAGGTTGTTACCCGTAAAGGAAATTTAATCTTATTATTCGGGGATCTTTTTTTGTTTGTGGTGGCTCTTTGGCTGGCCCTTCTAGTTCGTAATGCTTCGACTCCTGATTTGGCCACTTTATCTATTCACTTGTCGTCTTTTGCGATTATTTTTGCCATTTGGATTTTAGTTTTTTTTATTGCTGATCTTTATGGTCGTCAAACCTCCTTGTTTCAGCGACGTTTACCACAGACTATTTTTAATGCCCAGTTGGTCAATAGTGGCTTGGCGGTAATTTTTTTCTATTTCTTACCTTATTTTGGGATTACACCCAAAACAATTTTATTTATTGATTTGTTTTGGTCTTTTGTTTTGATTTTTGTTTGGCGTCGTTTTTTGGTTCCCAATATTTTGCGCGGTCGGCGAGAACGGATTTATTTTGCTTGTGCTGGACCAGAAGTAGAAGAATTGAAAGAGGAGATAAAAAATAATCCTCAATATAACG
>PCSX01000025.1:14317-16510 GCA_002772495.1 Candidatus Vogelbacteria bacterium CG22_combo_CG10-13_8_21_14_all_37_9
GGATTTTTACCAATTAATTTTTAAAGATGTCCGATTTTTGTCAGTTGATAGTTTATATGAAGATATCTTTGAACGAGTCCCTTTATCTTTGATTGATGAACGCTGGTTTTTACAAAATATCACTTCGCGACCAAAATTTGTTTATGATTTTTTGAAGCGAATGATTGATTTTTTGATTGCCTTACCTTTAGCTCTCCTAAGTATCTTTTTCTATTTCTTGGTTTTTGGTTTACAATTTATTTTTGATCGCGGACCTTTATTTAGTATTCAGCGTCGAGTAGGTGAGAAAAACCAAACCATTCGTTTATTTAAATTTCGCACCATGGACAAAGCTGACGATGGAGGAGTCTGGCATGAAGCCAATAAAAATAAAGTGACTAAATTGGGGGTGTGGTTACGAAAAACTCGTCTAGATGAATTACCGCAATTACTAAACGTTTTATGGGGAGATATTTCTTTGGTCGGACCTCGGCCAGAATTTGCTGAACCAGTGAAAAAATATAGCACGGAAATTCCGTTTTATAATGTTCGTCATTTGGTTAAACCAGGTTTGTCTGGCTGGGCTCAAGTTTACCAAGAAAATCATCCCCATCATGGTTTAGATTTTGATGAAACTCGAACTAAATTATCTTATGATTTATTCTATCTTAAAAATCGTAATTTATGGCTTGATATTGCTATTGCCTTAAAAACTGTTAAAATTTTAATTTTAAGTAAAGGAAAATAAATTAATTTTAAATAATTAAATAATGATTATTGACGGTAAAAAAATTGCTACCGAACTTAAACTTGAACTCAAGAAAAATCTAAGTGATCGAAAATTATGTTTGGCGATAATTTTAGTGGGGATTGATCCGGTTATGGTCAAGTTTGTGGCTCAAAAACAAAAAATTGCTTCTGAACTTGGAGTAGAAATGAAAGTTTGGGAGTTTCCAATCGAGGTTTTGGAAACTGATTTAGTTAAAGTTTTAGACACTTTAAGTAATGATAATTCTGTTCAAGGTATCTTAATTCAGCTACCTCTACCGACTCATTTAAACACTAAAGCTTTGTTGAATTTAATTCCCGCTCAGAAAGATGTTGATGCTTTGTCGGAAAATGCCAGCGTTGAATCACCAGTAGTATTGGCAATTTGGGAAATCTTAAATCGCCAGCGAATTGATTTAATTGGTAAAAAAATTCTAGTTGTTGGCCAAGGGCAATTAGTTGGTCGACCGATTGCTATTAATTTAGCTCAAGCTGGTTTTGAAGTAGAAACAGCTGATGTTAAAACTACTAATTTAATTGAGTTAACTCGTCAGGCTGATGTGATTATTAGTGGAGTCGGGAAGCCTGGATTAATTAAATCCGACATGGTCAAAGCGGGAGCAGTTTTAATTGATTGTGGTACTTCAGAACAAGCTGGTCAATTAAAAGGTGATCTAGATCCTGCTTGTGCTGACAAAGCTTCTCTGTTTACTCCAGTGCCAGGGGGAATTGGTCCGATTATGGTGCTAAAGTTATTTGAAAATCTAAAAATTTTAAATAATGGATAAAATAATTTTTTTATTTTTATATCATTTGAGTGGTCAAAATTTTTGGTTTGATCAGATAATATTATTTTTAGCTCAAGTTTTTCCTTATTTTGTAGTTGGGGGTATTTTACTATGGTGTTTATTTAAATTTAAACGACCTTTAGTGGCTCTGTTATGGTTTGATGTTGTTTTTATTTCGGCGGTTTTTACTTGGTTTTTAGCTAGTTTGTTGAAATATAATTTAGTTAGTCCTCGACCTTTTATTTTTTGGTCTAAATTACAACCACTTTTTTTGACTGGTGGTTTGGATTCTTTTCCATCTGGTCACGCTGTCTTTTTGGGTGCTTTAGCCGGTGGTCTTTTAGTTTTAAATCGTCGATTTGGTATTGGTATTTTTTCGGTTGCTCTATTAATTGGTTTAGCTCGGGTCATAGCTGGAGTTCATTGGCCGAGTGATGTAGTGGCTGGTCTATTATTTGGGACCTTGATTTCTTATTGGTTAGTTTTTTTGGTTCATCATTTGAGAATCGGACTAAAGTAAGGGTTTGCCCGGCAGTAGGTTTTGGCATTGCTCGCAGATCGCCCGCTCAAAGCGGACTATGCCAAAACTCACTGCCGGGTTGATTTTCCATTCTTTTTGGCTATAATTGTCCCGTATGACTACTAAAATTAAAATAAC
>PCSX01000024.1 GCA_002772495.1 Candidatus Vogelbacteria bacterium CG22_combo_CG10-13_8_21_14_all_37_9
ATGTGACGATCGTGGTTATTACTTTTATCGCGCTCGGTAAATATTTGGAAGCTCAATCAAAAATAAAGACGGGCGACGCCATAGAAAAACTTCTTAATTTGCAAGCCAAGACAGCACTCGTTATCCGCCCCTCGACTACGCTCGGGATAAATGAGGAAGTTGAAATATTGGTAAATGATGTAAAGCATGGTGATCTAATCATTGTAAAGCCGGGAACGAAGATTCCTGTGGACGGCGTCGTAACTCTCGGCAGTTCTTTTGTTGATGAATCTATGGTTACAGGAGAGCCGATGCCTGTCCAAAAAAAGATTGGAGATAGTGTTGTGTCTGGAACGATCAATACCAGTGGCTCATTCACATTTAAGGCAACGAAAGTCGGATCAGAAACATTACTTGCCCAGATCATCAAGATGGTCGAGGACGCTCAAGGAAGTAAGGCTCCGATACAGGCACTCGCAGACAAAATTTCGTCAGTCTTTGTGCCTATTGTTCTGGTAATCGCTTTTCTTTCTCTTGGTGCATGGCTCATCGTTGGATCGCAATATTTAGGCTTCTCTCAAGCTTTATCATTTGGCCTCGTTTCATTCGTAGGAATTCTGGTCATTGCGTGTCCTTGTGCTCTTGGTCTTGCTACCCCGACGGCGATTATCGTTGGAGTCGGCAAAGGGGCAAAAGAAGGCATTTTAATTAAAGATGCAGCTACTCTTGAAAAACTACATAAGGTAAATACGGTTGTGGTTGATAAAACAGGCACCTTAACCCGTGGTAAGCCGACACTCGTCGATATTCAAAATCTTTCTAATTTTAAAGATGATGAATTAATATCAATTATTGCTTCGCTTGAAAAAAAATCAGAACATCCGATTGCACAGGCGATTATCAACTACGCCCAAGAGAAAAATCTCACCCTTTCGGAGGTGTCTAATTTTGAGAATCTAGAGGGTCGGGGCTTAAAAGGTTTTTTAACCGAAAAAGAATATTTTGTTGGCAATGCCCAATTAATCAAGGATCTTAAAATTTCTTTTGATAGAGCTTTACTTAATCAATTTACCACTCAAGGAAAAACGCCCGTTATTTTAGCGACCAAGGAAGTTGTTTTGGGTTTTGTCATGGTGGCTGATGAAATAAAAGCGGAGTCAGTTGAAGCAATAAAAAATCTTCACAAACTTGGTATCAGGGTGGTTATGCTTACTGGT
Source organism: Candidatus Vogelbacteria bacterium CG22_combo_CG10-13_8_21_14_all_37_9 (assembly GCA_002772495.1). GTDB lineage: Bacteria > Patescibacteriota > Minisyncoccia > Phycocordibacterales > XYD1-FULL-46-19 > 21-14-all-37-9. Next base: position 1,197 of record PCSX01000024.1, read on the forward strand.
GATGATGAAAGAGCCGCTAAATACATTGGATCGCTTGTTGGTATTGATGATGTTGTCGCTCATGTACTGCCACAAGATAAGCTTGAAAAAATAAAAGAGCTTCAGTCGCAGGGTCGAGTGGTGGCAATGGCTGGTGACGGCGTAAATGATGCTCCCGCACTCGCTCAAGCAGACGTAGGTATAGCCATGGGGACTGGCACTGATGTGGCGATTGAATCGGCCGGGATCACTTTGTTGGGTGGCGATATCTCTAAATTAGTCAAAGCGATTAGATTATCTAAAATGACCATGCGGGGGATTAAACAAAATTTATTTTGGGCTTTTATTTATAATATCGTCGGCATTCCTCTAGCGACCGGATTATTTTATCCACTTTTTGGTTGGCTATTGAATCCGGTGTTTGCCGGTTTGGCGATGGCGCTATCGAGTGTTTCCGTGGTCTCTAATTCTCTACGGATTAAAGCAAAACAATTATAAACTTAATTTAAATTAAAATGATGTACGGATTATATAACAATTATGGGTTTGGTTATGGAATGATGAATGGCTTATTGGGGGGACTAATGATGATCGTTTTTTGGATCTTGTTAATTATGTTTTTCATTTGGGTAGTAAAAGAAATTAGTGGTCAATTTAACAATAAACACTCTAAAGCTTTGGAAATTTTGCAAGAGCGATATGCTAAAGGGGAAATTGATAAAGAAGAGTTTAAATCCAAACAAAAAGATTTAGTTTAATTATTAGCTCGTTTAATTAGGATCATTAATTAAAAATATGAAATTATCAAAATTAATTCACCTTATTAGTATCATTGTTGGTTTGGCCGGTGTACTTACTTTTGGTGGTGCAATTTTAGGCGGAGCGGATAATTTAGTTTTTGGGATTACAAAAATTGACGCTCTGTTTTGTTCTGCGATTCTTATCCTCATCGCTATTTGGACTCAAATTGGTGCTAATTACTATTTACAATTAGAGAAAAATAGAAAAATTATTTAGAGTAGGAAATTTATCTTTGAGAAAAACTTTAAACTATATCACAATGTCTTGTCATCAAAACAAACCAGAATCTGAAAATAGTTATCATCCCAAAATGATGGGCTTGTTGATGTTTTGTTGTCTTTTACTAATAATGATTTTAATCATTATAGCGTTTGTTAAATAGATCAATGAAATTTTTAGCCAAAAAAATTATTGCCAGCCTTGTCTTAAGTTCGTTTTTAGCGATTGTTTTTTTTAGTTTTACGGTGATGTGGCATCAGCCAGATCAAGCGATGGTTAATAATTGTCCTTTTTCATCTCTAAATCAATCACTTTGTCCACTCAATTCTATGGCCGTAGTCATTCATCATCTTTTGGCCTACCACAGTTTTCTCAATATTCCTCTTAACTTAAGTTTGAGTCTTCTTTTAATCAACCTGCTGTTCTTTTTAATTGGATTTCGACTAATATTTTTTCAATCTAAATTACCTTTACCCGCTCTGCCAATTTTAAATCAGATTTTAAATGTTTTTTTGTTTAAACTGATTGGCCGAAGGGAAATTATTCGTTGGCTGGCTTTATTGGAGAATAGTCCAGCTTTTATTTAAGGGCCCCTAAAAAGTCAAACGGCTTTTAGGTGTTTAAACTCGTATTCCATTGCGATTATTTGTTTTATCAAATTTTAATCACTACTAATCATTATGAAATCAAAAACAATTATTATTACAGTTTTTATTAGTTTGCTTGTAGCTATCCTTTTGGTTTGGGGTTATGTAAAAAATGACAATTCGGCCGCTTCTGTTCAGGGAGTCAAAGTGACTAATGCTTCCAGTGTTTTGACAGCTACTAACACTATTCACGATTTTGGTTCTATCGCGATGAAAAATGGCAATGTTAGTAAAGACTTTAGGTTTACTAACTCCTCTGAACAAGAAGTTGTTATACGAAGTTTAGAAACTTCTTGTATGTGTACTACCGCTTTTTTAGTTGAGTCAGATGGTTCCACTAAAGGTCCTTTTGGTATGGCTGGTATGGGTGGAGTGACCAATGCAAATGAAACGATCAGGGTTGGTGAAAACAGGATTCTTCGAGTAGTCTATGATCCTAAGGCTCATGGTCCAGCTGGAGTGGGGCCAATTGATCGTTTTATCACTATTACTGATGACTCTGGTCGCATTCTTCGTTTTGAGATAAAAGCTTTAGTTACTCCTTAACTATATGAAAAAACTTATCATTAGTTTGGGAGTCATTTTATTAGCTTTTATTATGATTGTTAGTTTAAAATACAGCGCTGGTTTTTCAAATTTCCTTTGGAGTTTAAGTGCTGGTGGGACTTGGCTTCTACCTTTAGTGATCTTTTCAGCTCTACTTGATAGTGTCCATCCTTGTTCCTTTTCGATTCTGTTGATCACGATTGCTTTTCTTTTTGGTTTACAAATGACCAGAAAGAAAATTCTTCAGATTGGTGGTCTTTATATTGCGGGTATCTTTGCGGCCTATTTTACGATTGGTATTGGTGTTTTGGGAATCATTCATATCTTTAATGTACCTCATTTTATGGGTAAATTAGGAGCTTCTTTACTGATTATTTTCGGCTTACTTAATTTAATCGGGGCACTGTTTCCTAAATTTCCAATTAAACTTAAAATTCCTAACATCGCTCATCGGTCGATGGGTCGGCTCATTAACACTGTTTCTTTGCCAGCCACTTTTGCTTTAGGTTTATTGGTTGGTCTTTGTCAATTCCCATGTATGGGTGGTCCCTACTTGATGGTGATTGGCTTACTTCATGATCAGCGGTCTTATTTTGAAGGTTTAGTTTATCTGCTACTTTATAATGTCATTTTAGTGATACCTCTTATTGCGACTCTCTGGCTGGCGGCTAATCCAATTTTAGTCGATAAAGTTCAAGATTGGAGACAAACTAAAATGAAAGATGTCCATTTTTGGGCTGGTCTCATTATGATTATTATTGGTCTCTTAGTTTTATTTATCTAACATGAAATCAATAAATTCAAAAAAACAATTTTCGTTTGAAGAATTCATGGCTCAAATCGAAAGGGCGAGAAAAGAGGGCAGTGTTGATCTTTCGACTGCGGAAGATTTGAGTTTAGCAGTGATGAATTTGATTAGTTTGGAAGAACATTTTTTCTTCACGGCCATGAAAACTGGTCGAGATGAATATCTGGATACTTCAGCGGAAATTCGAAATATGCGCAAGGAATTATTGGCTGAATTAATGCCCAATCATGAAGGGGAAACTTGGTGTGCTTCTAAACATTTACTTTCATCTACGATGCGTTTGATTGAGGTGGCGAATAAATTACAATCAGCTAACAAAAAAAAGGAGGCTTTGGAATTATTTAAAAAAGCTTATCAAGTTTATGCTATTTTTTGGGCCTTAAAACTTAAGCTTATTAATTCGGAAAATATAAAAACAGCTGCTACTAGTAGTGATCGACTGGAAGATTTAGTCACTAAATTAGCTGATTGTTGTCAAGAATAAAATATATGGAAAATAATAATCTAAACAAACACAATCTAGTAAAAATATTGTCTCTAATTATTGTAGTGGTGTTTATCGGTTTGGGTGTGTTTTTACTTAGAAATCAAAAAACAATAGAACCACTTCAATTAAAAAATAATTTGACTGCTAAAACTCTAAATCAGACTCCTGATTTAGAGGAGGTGATCAGACCAATGGAGGGGATCATTTTGCCAGTGACTTGGGCTGATCTTGGTGCCCAGTTAGTCAAGGCTGGCGTGATTGATGTCGATAAATTTAAATCACTTTATGAGGAGAGAGGAACTTTTCCCGAAGAATATCAGAAGCTCCTTTTAGGTCATAACCCCGACCGACTAAAAATTACTCGGGCTAATGCTGGCTATCTTCTCAATTTATTCTGGGCTTTAGGTTTAGCTAATAAAAATTCTATTCTTGATCAAGGTGAGATGACTGATCCAAAATATGGCGGGGCAGGTGGATTTGCTTCAACGGGTGGTTGGACTATGGCCAAAGGTGACCCGATGGATCACTATAGCAAACATCAGTTCTTCACTCTAAACTCGGATCAACAAATGTTAGTAGATAAAGTATCGCGAGGAATCTATCGTCCTTGTTGTAATAATTCGACTCATTTTCCGGATTGTAATCATGGTATGGCAATGCTCGGATTACTAGAATTATTAGCGAGCCAAGGTGCTAGTGAACAAGAAATGTGGCAGACGGCTTTAGTGGTCAATGCTTATTGGTTCCCCGATACTTATTTGACTATTGCTAGTTATTTTAAAGACCAAGGTTTTGATTGGTCCGAGCTTGATCCAAAGGAAGTTTTGGGAGTATCTTACTCTAGTTCGGCTGGTTCAAAAAGAATTGTGTCTTTAGTTTCCCAATCACAAGGCGATCGTGGAGGCAGTAGTTGTGGTGTATAATAGAAATTAATGACAAAATATATTTTCCATATCCACGGCATCCATTGTCAGGCTTGTGTTTTATTGATCGAAAGAGAATTGATAGAATTATCTAACGTCGTTCAGACCACAGTCAGTCTCCAATCTCATTCGTTGGAAATCCATGGTGATTTTGGTGAGCAAACTCTTGAACAAATCGCCGAAGAATTAACTGACGTTCTTAAAATTTATGGTTATTATGTGTCGGTTGAAAAACAACTTAAGAAAAAACAATGGTCGGAATTTAAAATTGCCGTTCCTATCTCTTTGGTTTTTATTATTTTGTTTGTAGTGCTTCAGAAAATGGGGATTGTTAATCTAGTTAGTGCTGGCAATGTAACTTATGGTACAGCTTTTGTCATCGGTATCATTGCCTCGCTTTCAACTTGCATGGCGGTCGTTGGCGGGTTGGTTCTTTCAATGTCTGCTACCTTTGCCAAAGAAGGAGATAAGGTTAAGCCTCAGCTTATGTTCCATGCCGGACGAATTATTTCGTTTTTTGTACTTGGTGGTGTCATTGGTGCTATTGGTGCAGTATTTACGCTCAACACTTCAGCGACATTCATCTTGAGTTTGATTATTGGTATTGTTATGCTCATTCTCGGTATCAATCTTCTCGATACATTCCATTGGGCTAAAAAGTTTCAGCCATAAATGCCAAAGTTTATTTCCAAGCATGCTCATGGAGTTTCGAAATTTAATCACACCCTGACACCACTTTTGGTCGGTATAGCAACCTTCTTTCTTCCATGCGGATTCACGCAATCGATGCAACTCTACACATTAACTACCGGTGGTTTTCTTCAAGGTGGACTCACTATGTTTGCCTTCGCGTTTGGTACCTTGCCGATTCTCGCTCTAATCAGTTTTAGCTCATTCAGTATCCAAAAGAGTTCAAAAGCTGGAGTCTTCTTTAAGACAGCTGGGCTGATTGTTATCATGTTTGCTCTCTTCAACCTTATCAATAGCTTGGTGGTCATTGGAATCATACCGCCAGTGTTCAATTTCTAGTATAATTTCAATTATGAAAACAACTATTATTTCAGTTATTGTAGTAGCCGTCCTCATCGGAGGATCTATTATACTTACCAAAAATTGTAGTAATAACACTCTAGATGTTGTAGCCAATAACGTTAGTATCGTTGATGGCAAGCAAATTATAGAGATCAATGCTAAAGGTGGTTATCAACCACGAAAGAGTATTGCCAAGGCCGGTATTCCAACAATCATTCGATTCAATACCAAAGGCACTTTTGATTGTTCGTCAGCGATTCGTATTCCCAGTTTAAATATTGATCAATTGCTTTCGCCGACCGCCTCAACCGATATTGATATTGGAGTTTTTTCAGTTTCTACCCTTTTAGGCAGTTGTGGCATGGGGATGTATCCATTTTCGGTTGATTTTCAGTAATTAAGATTTATCCTTAAAATCTGATTAATTTATAGTCTCTAAATTTATATTGATTATGTTATAATCAATATAATTTGTATGAATAAACAGTTTAAACGATTACTAAAGAATAAATATTTAGTTGGGGGACTTGGGGTTTTTGTCGTGCTTATTATTGGCCTGATTATCTATTTTACTCGCTCTAATTCTAGTTTAGTTGTGGCTAAAGTGGAGTTGGGTACAGTGATTCAAATTGTCGATGTGACGGGGACAATTTTTCCAGCTGATAAAACTGACTTAGCTTTTCAAAAGAGCGGTATTCTCAGCCGACTCTATGTCAAAGTCGGTGATTTGGTTAATCGAGGAAATTTATTGGGTGAATTGGAAAGCGCTAGTGATCGAGCTAACTTAGCTATTGTTCAATCAAATTTTTCAGACCTAGCTAGAAAATTACGACCAGAAGAATTAAGGCTGGAAGAAAATAAAGTTAATGCTACTCAAGTAATTTTAAATAACGAACAGAAAAATGCTCTCAATGTAGCCAGTAGTGCCTATATTAAAGTCCAAGGAGTGCTGTTTAATAATACTGATAGTTTTTTTGATAATGCTCAATCGGTTAACCCAACTTTTAATATGGGTAGTTTATCGTACGACGAAGAAAATAGAATTAATCAAGAACGCTTAAAAGTTACTTTTCATGTTTTTCAACCTTGGGCTTTAAATTTAAAAACAACTACGGCCACTTCGGCGGTTGAGTTATTAGACCAAGCGCGAAATTATTTAGAGACGACTAATAATTTTATGGATCACTTGGCAGTGATTATCAATAATCTTAATTCTACAAACACTGGTTTGTCCCAGAGTGTAGTTGATAGCGCTATCACTAAAATGAATACTGGTTTAAGTGAATTGAATCAAGTGATTGATTTAACTGCTAAGGCTCAATCGAGTTTAAATACCGCTCAAGCAAATTACAATCAAGCTAATTCCAATTTTAATCTCGCTTTATCTAGTCATTCAGCGGAAGAGATTAGCTCTCAATCGGCTAAGGTGGATCAAGCCTCGGCTGAATTAGCTAAAAATATTATTTATGCCCCTTTTGCTGGTTTAATTACTCGGGTTAATCCTAGCTTGGGTGAATTTGTTTCTGCTGGCGAAACCGTTTTTAGTGTCATTAGTGATAGTAATTATAAAATTGAAGCTTATGTTCCGGAATCGGATATTGCGAAAATAAAAATAAATGATTTAGCTTCGACCACTTTAGATGCCTATGGTTCGGATGTTTATTTTGGAGCGGTGGTGACTATGATTGATCCGGCCGAAACTATTCGGGAGGGGATTCCGACCTATAAAGTTACTTTACAGTTTTTGAATAAAGATCAGCGAATTCGTTCAGGTCTAACCGCTAATTTAGAAATTTTGAGCGCTCGTCGAGATAAAGTTTTAACCATTCCTTATCGAGCGGTGATTAATACTAACGGGGTGAAGACTGCTCGAGTCCTTAATCCTGACGGTCAGACTTATGAAGTAGTGCCGATTACAACTGGCTTGAGAGGGTCAACTGGCAATATTGAAGTTCTCTCTGGTTTGAAAGCCGGTCAAACTGTTGTCACTTACCTAAAGTCTTAATGTGAATATTATTGAAGTTAAAAATTTAAAAAAAATTTACCAAGATGAAGCTAGTACCACAATTGCTTTAGCGGATATCAGTTTTTCTGTTAGTCAAGGTGAATTTGTGGCGATTATGGGCCCTTCGGGGAGTGGTAAATCAACCTTATTACATGTGCTTGGTCTTTTAGATGTGTCTAGTTCTGGGAGTTATTATTTTGCGGGGCAAGACATTACTTCTTATTCAAGTGACGAATTAGCTAATTTACGTAATCAGAAAATCGGTTTTGTCTTTCAAGCTTTTAATTTATTAGCTCGAACTTCGGTTTTAGATAATGTCAAATTACCGCTCGTTTATTCTAAAATAGCGGAAGCTGATTGGGATAACAAAGCTCGACGAGCAATCGAAGCCGTCGGTTTGATTAGCCGTCTTCAACATCAACCATCAGAATTATCGGGTGGTGAAAAACAGCGCGTGGCTATTGCTCGGGCTTTGATTAATAATCCGGATATAATTTTTGCTGATGAACCGACCGGCAATTTAGATTCTAAATCTGGTAAAAAAGTGATGTCGATCATTCAACGTTTAAATGAAGAAGAGGGGAAAACGGTGATTTTAATTACTCATGAGACTTCAACCGCTGAACACGCAGAACGTATTATTCATTTATTAGACGGTAAAATTGACAGTGATATTAAAGTGGCTAAACGTCTAAGTACTAATGATGAATACGTAAAATAATTTTATGATTTGGAAACATACCTTGAAAACTTCTTTTATCAGTTTATCCACTAATCGGTCTCGATCAATTCTAACTATTTTAGGGATTGTGATTGGAGTAACCGCAATTATGTTGGTAATGTCTTTAGGGGCGGGGGCTCAAAAATTAATTTTAGATCAAGTCCAAGGTTTGGGAACAAATACGATCGCTGTTATTCCTGGTCGGGAACCTTCTAGTCCCTCGGATACCGCTCAAATTTTTAGTGACTCACTTAAGGTAAAAGATTTAGAAGCTCTCAAAAATAAAGCTAATGTTCCGGGTTTAAAACAGATTATGCCCATCGTTTTTGGAGCTGAAACAGTTTCTTTCGGGGCCAATACTTATCAAGTGTCAGTTTTTGGAGCGACTGAATTAATTGCGGAAATTTTTGATCTTCAACCGAAGGTGGGTGAATTTTTTGATAAGAATGATGTTTCATCTCGATCTAGTTCTGTAGTTCTAGGTTCCAAGGTAGTAGATCAGCTTTTTGCTGAAGACGACCCTTTAGGGAAAAAGATTAAAATTAAAGGCCGTAATTTTAAAGTGATTGCTGTTCTACCTCCCTCTGGTGGGGGAACTTTATTTAATTTTGATGAAGCTATTTTAATGTCTTATACTACGGCTCAAGATTATTTATTTGGGATTAAATATTTTAATCGTTTGATTATTGAAGCGGGAGAGGGGACTGATATTGAAGCCGTGGCTAATGATGTTAAATTAACTTTGCGAGAAGCTCACAATATTAGTGACCCCAGTAAAGATGATTTTTTCGTTTCGACTCAACAAGATTTAGTTAAACGTCTTTCGACTATTACCACTTCTTTAACTTGGTTTTTAATTGCTATGGCGTCGATTGCTTTATTTGTCGGTGGAGTGGGAATTATGAATATTATGTTGGTCTCGGTCACAGAAAGAACCAGAGAAATTGGTTTGCGTAAATCTTTAGGAGCGACTGATCGAGACATTTTAACTCAATTTTTATTAGAAGCGGTTTTGTTGACGGGAGTCGGTGGTTTAGTGGGGGTATTTATAGGAACTGTTTTAGCTTTACTTATTTCGCTGGCTTTATCAAGTGGTTTGGGAGTGATGTGGGATTTCGTTTTTCCTTGGACCGGAGCGGTTTTGGGAGTTGGAGTGTCAGCTTTGATCGGTCTTATTTTTGGCGGTTATCCCGCTTATAAAGCTTCCAAGAAAAGTCCAATTGAAGCATTGCGTTATGAATAATCTTTTGATTTTACTGGTCAAATAAGTTGTTATGTTAGATAATGTAAATATTAGTCTTTAATTTAATTATTATGTTTAAACAAATTACTATTCCTGAATCACCACTGTCTAAGTTTTTATTTTCTAATCCTAAGTTTGCTTGGTTTTGGTTAATTGTGCGAGTTTATGTTGGTTGGATTTGGCTCGTGGCTGGTTGGGAAAAAGTAATCAATCCAGTTTGGACGGGACCGGAAGCGGGTAAAGCTCTTGGCGGTTTTGTTCAAGGCGCTTTAAATAAAACCACCGGTGCTCACCCTGATGTTCAAACTTGGTATGCTAGTTTTTTGCAAAACGCGGTTTTACCATATACTGATATTTGGTCTAATGTGGTCGCTTATGGAGAGCTCTTGGTGGGCTTAGGTTTGATTCTTGGTTGTTTGACTGGTATTGCCGCTTTCTTTGGTTTTTTTATGAATCTTAATTATCTTTTAGCTGGCACAGTGAGTCTAAATCCAGTCTTATTAATTTTAACTCTCGGTTTAATTTTAGCTTGGCGAATTGCTGGTTATTGGGGGCTTGATCGTTATCTGTTACCAACTCTAGGAACACCATGGCAAAAAGGGACATTATTTAAATCTTAATTTAAAAATTATGATTGGCTATATTGCTAATATCGAAAAAGAAACCTTAACTAATGAAAATTTTCGGAAAGTTTTATTTACTACTCCTCTTAGCCAATTGGTCGTAATGAGTCTTTTACCGGGAGAAGATATCGGTGAAGAGGTCCATACAGTCGATCAATTTTTTCGAATTGAAGTCGGGGAAGGGAAAGTGATTATTGATGGAGTAGGATCAATTTTTGTCGCTGAGTTTGCTTTTGTGGTACCAGCGGGAGCTAAGCATAATGTGTTTAATACTTCGGCTAGTGAGAAATTAAAACTATATACAATTTATACTCCGCCGAATCATAAAGATGGCACAATCCATGTGACTAAAGCTCTAGCTCTTGCTGATGAGACCGATCATTTTTAGTTTTGAATTTAAAGATGTTTAAAATAATTAAACAATTATTTTTAATTTTTATTCTGGCTCTGATTTTAAATCTGATTTGGGAACATTGGCATTCTCAATTTTATCAACATTATCAAGGGGGAGAAATTAGCAATTTTATTTTGGGTCGAGCAGCTTTATTTGATGCTAGCTTTATTACTTTAGTTAGTCTTAGTTTTTTAGTTTTTCAGAGGCTTCAGAAACGTTTGTGGCTCGCTTTTGTTATTGGGGTCGTCTTTGCTCTTGCTTTAGAGCTGTTTGCTCTTCAAACTGGTCGTTGGTCTTATAATTCTCTGATGCCGATTATCCCTCTTTTAAAGGTGGGATTGACTCCCACTCTTCAATTAGGATTAATTAATTATCTATTGTTGAAATTAACCCTTTTTCCTAATTTGTTATTTAATTTTAAAAATTAGGATTCAGAACCTGTTTTAAGTTATACTAGGCAAGATGTTTGATTTAGTTTCCTTAATCAAGGTGGCAGGATATCTCGGCTTGTTCGGGATCATTTTTGCTGAATCAGGTTTATTTGTTGGGTTTTTCTTACCGGGTGATAGTCTTTTGTTTACGGCTGGTTTATTGGCTTATCAGGGTTATCTCCATTTATGGTTGTTACTCTTGGTCATCTTTTTAGCAGCTGTTTTGGGTGATAGTTTTGGTTATTGGTTTGGTCGGAAAGTGGGCCCCTTGATTTTTTGCTGGCCCGATTCATTTTTTTTCCGTCAAGAAAATGCTATTCGAGCTCGAGAATTTTTTGCTCGCTATGGTGGAAAAAGTTTGATTTTAGCCCGTTTTATTCCAGTGGTTAGAACTTTTACGCCGATTGTGGCTGGAGTGGGAGAGATGAATTATTCGGCTTTTTTACTTTATAATTTAATTGGCGGTTTTCTCTGGACAATTTTTTTAGTTGGTGGTGGTTATTTGTTAGGCCAGACTGTACCTAATGCTGATCGCTATCTATTATTGATTGTTAGTGTTATTATTTTAGTCTCATTTTTACCAGTGCTTTGGCAATTCATTCAATATCGATTTAAAAAGAATAAGTAATTTAATTTTATGAATAACGAAAATTTAACTAAGTACGAATTACATCAGGAAAAAAAAAGAGAGCAATCAGCTGAGGGGCGTCGAACCCGCACTTGGAAAAAAATGCGCCACTTAGCAATTTGGTTAATTGTTTTAGTTATTTTAGGTGGGATTGTATGGTTGGTTAATTCTTCTTTTGCTAAACGCTCTGTCGATGGACAATTACCTCTAAGTTCTAAAGCTAAAGATATTTTGAAACCTAAGGCTGATGATTGGATTATTGGTGATGTTGCTACGGCTAAACTGATTTTGACTGAATATAGTGATTTTGAATGTCCAGCTTGTGCTACTTACCATCCTTTGACTAAAAAATTATTGGCTGAATTTCCTGATCAGATCGCTTTTGTTTATCGTCATTATCCTTTACCATTTCATTTATACGCTAAAAAAGCTTCGATAGTCGCGGAAGCGGCTGGTCGACAAGGTAAATTTTGGGAAATGACCGACTCACTTTTTAAAGAACAGACTCGTTGGTCCAAATCTCCTAAAGCCGAAGCAATTTTTAATGACTTGGCTCTTAAAATTGGTTTAGATTTAGATCGTTTTCAGATTGATTTAAAAGATCCTGCTTTATCGGCTCGAGTGGAGCGAGATTTAGCCGAAGCGAAAATTCTTGATGTCACTTATACCCCCTCTTTTTATTTGGGCACTAATTTAATTGATAATCCACGCTCTTATGATGAATTTAAATCCCTCATTCAAAAAGCTCTTAGTCAATAATTGGTATTTACTCGGCACTTTGGTTTTGAGTTTGATTGGTTTTATTGATTCGACTTATTTATCACTCGCTTATTTTAAAGGTGAGAATCTTAACTGTGCTTTTCTTAGTGGTTGCGAACAAGTTACCACTAGCGCTTACTCGACTATTTTAGGAGTACCACTCGCTTTAATCGGCCTCGGTTTCTATCTTTTAGTTTTTGTTTTCTTGATTGGGTATTGGGATTTTAAGAAGCAATTTTTATTGAAAATAGTTTACGGACTATCAATTATCGCTTTTGGCATGTCACTCTGGCTAACAGCAGTCCAAATTTTTATTTTACAGGCTCTGTGTCAATATTGTCTAATTTCAGCGATTACTTCAACTGGAATCTTTTTATTAAGCTTCTTTTACCAACGTCAACTTAAGTCGGTATTGAAAGACCTCTAATCCAAGATATAATCTATCTATGACCCCCGAAACAAATATCCAAATGGCAACTGGAGCTGAAACACC
>PCSX01000016.1:0-4152 GCA_002772495.1 Candidatus Vogelbacteria bacterium CG22_combo_CG10-13_8_21_14_all_37_9
TACACTTTTGACAGGCGTATATTGCAGTATTCCCTCTGTGTGTTTTCCATTCACCATCTTTATCACCCGTCTTTTGCAACCGTTGATCGTTTTTATACTTATCAAAATCCCTAAATGTCTTATAAACCGGATTTCCTTGGAGGAAATCTTCAAGAGAGGGGCGACTCAATTTCTTCATCTGATATAGATTATCTCTAGCCCCTTCTTCATCTCCCGACTTAGAATTTTCAAATTCATAATATGGAGAATAACCACAAAATGAACAGATGTAACTTGTCGCATAAGCGCCGATTTGACTGCCAAATTGTTTGCTTGTCTTCCCCCAGACAAGATTAACCTCAGTATTGTCTGCTTCGGTATTATTCTGGCCTCGGCCGATATCAGCTCGCTTAACCGAATCATAAATTACTTTCACTTTATTAGACCCCGTTTCAAAATTGGAAATTTCAAATTCATATACCGGTTTGGCGTCATAGCGCATAGCAATATCATGCACTTGATTGCGCAAGCTGGTAATGGCATTTTCTCGCAATCTGGCTAGTTTCGTATCAGGCATGCCAAAAGTTCCTCTAACCTGATTATCTTTAATGGTAGCAACATAATCGCGCACTTTATGTGTCAACGGCTCATAGATGAAACCTTGTTTTGAAATCTTATTTATTTTTTTATTCTTTAAATCAATATTAATAATTGTCCAAGCCAAACCATATTCTCCGATATCAATCCCCATATAATTGACTCGAGTTTGCAAATCCTTTCTTTTTGTCTGTTTCGGTTTAATAACAAAAGGAATGGATACGAAAAGCCTTCTATCATCACTGTTCTCGCTAGGCTTAATCTTTATAGGATGGTCAAGATTGGTTAAATCCCATTCGACTTTTACTTTTTGTTCGAAAATGAAAGAATAAGAGCTTAAATTTAAATCAATATTTTTGTTTTTCCACCAAGACCCTCCACCAGTATCAAGAGTTTTAGATAAAAACTGCAAGTGATACTTTGAGGTTAGTAGATCAAACCGCTTATCCTGAAGCATAAACACAGTTTTATAATCTTGTTTCCCAAAAAAATTCTTGCCGATTTTTTGATTCATAGCGACAGTGCCCCCACCCTTCTTCTTGGACAAGTCATCCTTAGCAGCAATATGCCAAGTGGCTTTTCCCTCCTTATTGATGAGTAAAGGATAGTTTTTCTCCGTATTCATCGGCTGGACAGTATACCGCTCTATATATTCTGTCCTGCTTATTTTATTAATCGCACCTTTAATTTCGGAGCAGACCAAGGATTGTAAAAACCGACCTAGGTTTGTCCCAGAAAGTTCTTCAGGGTCATCTTCCAATTCTAGATATTGATAGGCACTGGCAAACAAATCTAATGACAAGAGTTCTTTTTTAATTTTGAATTTATGCTCACAGTATAACGCTATCAAGATGCCGAGCCGGACTTTCTCAATCTCGATTGCATCGATTAATTCTCCCATATCATTTTTCTTTATGATGTCGTCCCATTTTGGTTTCAACTTTTGGACAAGATCTTGTAAAATTCCGACTGAATTGTTCCCATTTATATCAAGAACAATTTTTATCCGTCGCTGGTCACGAGCTTTCGGATTTATATAAAAAGTATAATAGACCTCATTTTCATATTTTTTGCCTTTTTTAAGAAAAAGCTTAGATAAAACAAACTTACTATCGGAGAAAGTTTTCAACTCGCTATTTTCTCTCTTTTTCATTTCAATAAGTTTCCTATTATTGATTATTCCTTCAATAACATGGTGAAAACGGGAACTATTCATCAGATAGTATTTTCGCCGTAAAGTTTCAAATTGTTTTTCGGTAAATTCAATCCGTTCCTTGTCGTTCTTAAAACAAGGCAACAAATTTTGAGTAATCTGTTTATCGATCTGGTCGATAAAATTTATTCCTTCATAAAGGATGTCAGCGGAACGAATAAATTTCTTATATACCATTTGTTTCGTTTCACCGAGAAAATTGGGGATTAATTTTATATCCTTAAAAATTTGCGGGTAACGCTTGTCTGCCCGTTTATTTTTCGCATCTTTTTCTTTATCTTTCTCACTCTTACCGATTAATTCCGGATAAGTTTCTTGGAATTCAACATTCAGTCTGATTCTCAATTCGACTATGAGTTGCCGATATAGGCTAAGTGTATAATCATCGACACTATCTTTTAGTTGTTCAAGTAATTTTAAACATTTCTGAGTAAGTCCAATGGTTTCCTTAGAAATCGCTTTAATCTCATACTCATCTGTCCCTCTGATGATTTTATCTAGCTCTTGTTTGTTGCCCACGATAAATTTTTTCTGGCCTTTTTTATTCTCCTCATAACCAAAAAGTTGACGTTTGACCTCTTCTTCCTGACGTAAATAGTTTGAAACCCAAGATTCAAACTTCCCGCCAAAACTCGCAAGATACTCGTGAGGCTTTCCCAGTTCGGTCTCTTTTATTTTTTTAGACTGAACTTGCAAAAAAATGATTCTCTTTTCCAATTCTTTCCGATGGCTATTCCAGTAAGGAGAATTATTAATTATTTGTTCAACCAAGGAGTTGTCTCTCCCCCTAAAAGCTTCCAAGCTCGCGTTGAAATACTTAGAAAAAGCGCCGTGATTATTATGAAAACCTAATACCATTTTAAGTTGATCTTCCGTTGTTTCATCAGAACCGTATAGATCCTTATTTTTTCCTAAGAATTTCTTATAAGTCGAAATAAGTTCCTTCGGAGTCGTGATTCTCTCTAGATCAAAATTAATGTCTTGATGAAAGAAGAAAGTATGGTCATATTTAATCTGAGGATTTGGATCGAAACCGATAAACTTTTTGGTAAAATTTAATTTGTCTTTATTATCCAGCCCAATAAATTTTTTGACCCAAAGGTCGACGGCTTTGTTATCTTTTTTTCTAAATTTCGGAAACAAGGTATTCCTTTTTGAGTTAAAAAATTCTTCTTCGGTCTTTAATCCCCTTCTTGCGTCGGAGGTAAGAAAATCGTAGAGAGCTTTTATATCGACAAGGGCATAAAGATCGGCGTGTTTTTTCTTTATACTTGCATTAAATTTATCAACAATCGATTTATCACCACGTATCTTAGAGATAAGATTCTTTATCTCAGTTTCTTTGTGCGCAAAAATCACTCCGGCCCTCAAACTATCTAACCAAAAATCCGCCAAAGAATAATGTTCTTGTTTCTCCTGATAATGTTCATACCAATCAGAAAGATTGAGCAACCCAACCTGACTGATATAATCATTCCTGATCTTTTTTACGAATTCATCAAAAACTTCTTTATTTTTATTTTCGAGTGGAATCTTAAAACTTCTCATCCCCTCTTTTCCAGTATACGAAAGCCTCTCTATCTGTAGTGAGTAGCCAGTCTTTGCATTACGGACTTTTGTACCATAAGGATTTTTATGTACCTCTGATAAAGTTTTTCTTACTTTTTGCATATTCTGTCAGATAAAATAAAGAGACAAAGAGAACGGTCGGAAAGGCGAGGTCTCGTGTTACTAGAAGGAACGAGACGAAAGACCGTGTAGGTGAAGTGAAGAAAATAAAGCAGATTCTTAGAATTTTTGAACCAAACCCATCATCCTCTCCAAATTTCGGTGACGGGTTGGATTGACCCATGCCTTATCCTCTCCAAATTTCGGTGCGAGACTTATTGCCAAACGCCTTATCCTCTCCAAATTTCGGTGTTCGCAATTTCTCCCTGTGCCTTATCCTCTCCAAATTTCGGTGATTACAAAAACAAGCCATGCCTTATCCTCTCCAAATTTCGGTGAATGGATTATGATAATTTGCCTTATCCTCTCCAAATTTCGGTGTTATTGGAACAGTATCTTGCCTTATCCTCTCCAAATTTCGGTGCAGGCTATATTATAATTGGCCTTATCCTCTCCAAATTTCGGTGTTCTGCGGTTATTGTTTCTTGCCTTATCCTCTCCAAATTTCGGTGTGGTCGCTAACATAAACGAGCCTTATCCTCTCCAAATTTCGGTGAATAAACATGACAATTGTGCCTTATCCTCTCCAAATTTCGGTGAAAACCAATAGTCGCCAAGCCTTATCCTCTCCAAATTTCGGTGTCCTAATGCTGAACCATTGCCTTATCCTCTCCAAATTTCGGTGTGAAGTCCCT
>PCSX01000016.1:4167-13325 GCA_002772495.1 Candidatus Vogelbacteria bacterium CG22_combo_CG10-13_8_21_14_all_37_9
CCTCTCCAAATTTCGGTGGGTGGTAATTTTGTTAGCGCCTTATCCTCTCCAAATTTCGGTGTTCGACTTATCTCGATCCGCCTTATCCTCTCCAAATTTCGGTGCACCCTTTATGTTGAGTTGCCTTATCCTCTCCAAATTTCGGTGTAGGCTATAAAAAGATTGAGCCTTATCCTCTCCAAATTTCGGTGCTAGATATTTTGAATATTGCCTTATCCTCTCCAAATTTCGGTGAGTTAGCGGTTAGGGTGTGCCTTATCCTCTCCAAATTTCGGTGAGGTTCTCTCTTTTCTCTTTATTTTACTTGACAAAATACAAAATATAAGTTAGATTTTGTATTCAAAACCTAACTCTTTCTAGGGTAATAATATCAAAAAACATGTCTATTAGCAAGAATAAAAAGATACCCTTATGGCTACCCTACACCTTCCAAATAGAAGTAAAGAAAAATATTGTAACTTTTCAATATAAAGGTGGCAAATATACCGCAAACATTAAAAACATTCTTTCGATTATGCTTTATGGTGGAACTTGTGATTTAAGTGAAAATTTTTTACAACTTTGCGCAAAATATGGCGTTCCTATATGTCTACACCGAAGAACAATGAGTAATGCCGTATGGATTACTCCAAGCGTAAAAACCTCGGCCAAAGATGATATCTTAAGTAAGCAAATCTCATTTAGAAATAATGAGAAGAAACGTGTCCACATTGCCAAGAAGATTTTACAAGCCAAATTCAAAAGTATGAGTTGGCTGGTTTCATATCCAATGTTATTTGACGGTAAAAGATATTCTATTAAACAAATGGTAAACATTGAGGCACAGCATGCAAAGGTATATTGGAAAAAATATTATAAAATACTCGGATACAGTGGATATTCACGCAGAGGAGGGGCAAATACGATAAAATCTATTTTGGACGCGGTTTCAAAATTAATAAGCGGTATTACACTGCGTTATATAATTTACCACCGAATGAGCCCCTATCATGGATTTCTCCACATTCCGACAGATTATCCTTCTTTAGTTTACGATCTAATGGAACCTTATAGAGGAAATATTGAAAAAATTGTATTCAATACAATACAGCAAGCTAAATCGGAAAAGGTTGAAGAAAAGGATTTTCTGGCAAGGTGTATAATCGCCGTTGAAGATTATCTCGACTCAAATCTTTATACCAACACTACTCGTCAGATAGTAACTTTTCAAGAATTATTACACGGGTCTGTATTATCGTTACGATCATACTTACAGGGAATATCGCGACAATTCATCGTACCAATTCCAGGAAAACCAAACGGTTGCCGACCAGTAAAAGTTGGTTACAAACTATATGGAAGGACGGCCGGCCCTACCGATTTCTGGAGTGTTGCCAAAAATGTTTCAAATACGCACGAAAAGCAGATGGCTTCCAAATGATAACATCGGTGAAGTTTTATTTTTAGATTTGTTTCCTTGAGTTATCAAACTGACGAAGGCTGTGCCCCATATCCTCTCCTCTGTGTGTGGTATCATTTGTTTTGAAAATGATTTGACCAAGTTACGAATTGTGCCTCTGGTAGGAATCGAACCTACATCTTTCCCTCCCGCCAAAACTTTACTAAAGCAAATCTTAGGCTGGCAAGTAGGACTCTAGTCAATGTTTTTTAATCTGTGCTCTCACTCCGACTCGAACGGAGATTGGTCTCTTAGGACGAGACAGTTCTATCCTTTGAACTATGAGAGCGTTAACCGGCTTGTTTCCCGCCCGCCATAATCCTAAATTTATTTAAGGATTATGGCGGGAACTACAGAGGCAAAAACTTAATCTTCATAATAGACTCCTTGTTTGTTGTTAGCAAATTACCAAAAAAACCCATCCTCTACCGGCTGGCAGAAGGCGGGGTAAATTGTCACTAGTTTAAATCCCTAACATCTTCGCAATATGAGCTTGATCAAAACCCACGACGGCTTCTTCGTCAATCGTAATTACTGGCACACCCGTAATTCGGCCAATTTTTTGTTCTAAGGCCTGTCGCCCAGCTAAATCAGTAGTGACATCAATCTCTGTAAAATCAATTCCCTTATCTTTAAAGAATTGTTTAGCAATTTTACAATAACCACAAGTGGGAGTGGAATAAATGGTAACTTTCTTCATTTTATATTTTAAATTTAACTTATTTAACAATTATAACATACCGGTCAAGTACTTGTTAAGTTCATCGTCCGGAGCAGTTTTATTAGTTTTAATGATGTGACATTTTTCACATTGATAGCTTAAAGTATAATCTCCCTTCGCTAAATCCACTCCAATCGGCTTCATTAAGCCCAAACAAGGATTAGCTCGATCTCCCGGGAAATCATCTACATGGAGGCCCCAGAGGCATTTAGGACAGTGATCAGTATAACCATTACCAATCACCTCCGCTCCACAATGAGCACAAGTAAAATTTTCGATAGTTCGTTTAAAGGTGGAGGACATAAAAAAATAAAATACTATTTTAATCGGCCAATTGTGCGAAATGCGGGAATCGAACCCGCGTCTTATGCTTGGGAAGCCTGCCCCGTAGACAGCTTTGCTGTTCTTCGGGGGTCGCATTCTATTCACCCTAAAAAGTTTTTTGTGCGAGTAGCGAGAATCGAACTCGCGTCTCAACCTTGGGAAGGTCGCATTCTACCACTAAACCATACTCGCATGTTCGCACAAAAAATTTTAAAGGGCAAACTAAACCATACCCGCATATTTGCACAAGAAATTTAAGAGGGCAAGCTGAACCAATCTCGCTTTTTTAATTAACGACTTAATAATAAGGCTTTTAAAGTCCCCCAAAGACTAGCCTCACTAGTAGTGGCTGTATCAGTAGCTGTTTCAATACTATCGACAATTAAAATCATTTTTTCCCCTGGTCGCACGACTGAAAAATTATTTCTAAATTCTTCTTCTAAACCACGATCGGTTGATAATTTTTCTAGACGATCAGTAATTTGTTTTTGTCTGTCTTCTAATTTAGTAAGACGATCTTTAGTCAAAAGATAATTAGAATTAGCAAAACGACTCTGATTATAAACTCGCCAAACCCCTCGAGCCAAAAAAATCACCAAGATTAAAGTGACAATAAGAAAGAGAACATTTAGCCACTTAAAATGTTTTTCGACTTGATAAAATCTGGTCACAGCCTTATACTACAACTAATGTTATTTCAGAGCAAACACAAAAAAATCTTTCAAATCATCTCAGCGACAGTTGGTATTCTTGTTATTTTAAGTATGGTCGCCCTTTACTCTCTCCCCTTCT
Source organism: Candidatus Vogelbacteria bacterium CG22_combo_CG10-13_8_21_14_all_37_9 (assembly GCA_002772495.1). Taxonomy (GTDB): domain Bacteria; phylum Patescibacteriota; class Minisyncoccia; order Phycocordibacterales; family XYD1-FULL-46-19; genus 21-14-all-37-9. The sequence continues at coordinate 7,443 of PCSX01000016.1, forward strand.
TGTTTAGATAAAACGCCGATCAATGCTAAAAAAACGCTGATCTGATCAGTGTCTTGTTTGTGACTATCTGCGTTTACCCTATGGAGTATAGCAAGCTACTCCATAGGGTAAATTCGCATTAGTCTGCGTCCAGTCCGCGCTAGTCCGCATTTCGCATCATCTTTAGAAAAACTTCTTGGGGGATATTTACCTTACCCAGCTGTTGCATTTTTTTCTTGCCTTTTTTCTGCTTTTCTCGTAATTTCATTTTTCGAGTAATATCGCCGCCATAGAGATAGTCAGTGACATCTTTTCGTAGAGCGGAAATTGAACGCGCCGCCAAAATTCGCCCTAAACCTTGAACTTGGATTTTAATCGTAATCAATTGTTTGGGAATCAAACCCTCTAAACGTTCAGCCATTTCCGAAGCATCCTTTTCGATTCGTCGACGCGAAACAATTCGCGAAAAAGCCGGAATTATTTCACCATTAATTAAAATATCCAAGCGAGAGACATCAGCGAGACGTTCTTCGGCTAATTCATAAGAAAAAGAAGCAAAGCCAGAAGAGACACTTTTTAAACTATCAAAAAAATTACGCATCAATTCTCGTAAAGGCATGAGGATAGACAAAGCGGTGCGACTAGAACTAAAAGTTTCCATAGTCATTACTTCCGCTTCGTGTTCATGAAGTAATTGAATAATCGGACTAAGATAATCGGCGGGACTAATAATTCTAACCGCTACCCAAGATTCGTAAATTTCATAATCCTTGATTTCAAGTGGAAAAAGGTGAGGAGAGAAAATCCTGACTTCTTCTTTGGTCCGAGTATTAATTAGACGATAACTAATACTCGGTGTCGTCACAATTAAATTTAAAGAAAATTCTCGCTTCAATCGTTCGCTAATGATTTCCAAATGAAGCATTCCCAGAAAACCAGCTCTAAAACCTCGTCCCAAAGCACCCGAGCTTTCCTCTTCAAAAGACAGAGCGGCATCTTGAAGATTTAATCGTTCGAGGGATTGCTTGAGTAGAGCAAAATCATCTTGGCTAGCTGGATAAAGAGAAGCCCAGACCACCGGTCGAGGAGTCATATAGCCCGGTACAGCTGGAAGAGGACTCACTAAAGTGGTAATCGTATCCCCCACTTTAGCATTGCCTGGTTTTTTAATTCCAGTGACTAAATAACCAATGTCACCCGCCTGTAATTTTTTTTGTGGTTCAGCTTGAGGTCGAAAATAACCTAATTCTAAAACCGAAAATTTTTCACCAGAAGCGACAAAGTTTAGTTGATCAGCGGGAGTAATTTCGCCATCTAAAACTCGAACATAGACCACCACTCCTTTATGAATAGAATATTCAAAATCAAATACCAGCGCTCGGCAAGGTTTAACAACTTTTATTTCTGAAATTGGACTAGGAATTTTTTTAATAATCTCAATTAATAATTTATCTACTCCTTCACCGGTTTTGCCAGAAACCGCCATAATATCTTCGGGCTGACATTTTAATAGATTAACAATCTCTTGTTTGACTTCAGCTGTTCGAGCAATTGGTAAATCAATTTTGTTTAAAACGGGAATAATCGTTAAACCCAATTCTTGAGCCATCGCTAAAACAGTAAAAGTTTGAGCTTGGACCCCTTGAGTGGCGTCAACCAAAAGCAAGACCCCTTCCACTGCTTGAAGCGAACGAGACACTTCATAAGAAAAATCAATATGACCCGGAGTATCAATTAGATTCAGAATATAATCTTCACCAGCCAATTTATAATTCATTCGGACTGGTTGCATTTTGATGGTTATTCCTCGTTCACGTTCTAACTCCATCGAATCAAGGACTTGTTCTCGCATTTTTCGCTTTTCAATTGTCCCTGTCAAATCTAAAAGCCGATCAGACAAAGTACTCTTCCCATGATCTATATGGGCAATAATAGAAAAATTACGATAGTGTTTTAAATCCATAAGACTAATTTATGATCAATACTTGCCCCGTAGACAGCTTGGCTGTTCTACTGGGGTGAGCAATAATAGAAAAATTACGATAGTGTTTTAAATCCATATAAAGACTTTCCCATCCTACAGTTCTTCTCGTTCTGGGACAATAGGGACAACTTTCCAGACTCGGGCTGACAGAGAACGTCCCAATTCAGCCAATTCTTCACTTTTCAAAAGAATTAAGACCGAAATCCAGGCAATTAAGCCCAAAATACCGGCTAAAAATCCCTGCTCAAAGATTGACCAAAAAGTATCTAATTTATAATACAGACTAAAGACATTTAGTAAGTTATAGGCCACAAAGCCACCAAATAAAGAAGCGACTAAAGACTGAAGACTAACTACCTCTAAATTGCGCCAAATTCCGATAGCAAAGCGTCGTTCGAAAGCCCACCATAAAACAAAAACATTGATAATCGCTCCAATCGAAAAAGCGAGAGGTAAGACTAAAATAATTGTCCCTGGTAAATCTTTCAATCTTAGAATTTGTTCCAAAATCAGATGAAAGGCCGGCCAAACTTTGAACAGTTGCCATAAAATTAAAGCCAAAATAATTGTTCCCAAAGATGATAAGGAATTAATGATCAAGGGAGTTTTGGTTTCCCCAGCGGCATAGTAAGCTCGGACTAAAACTAAAATCAAACTTTGAGCAATCACTGACACAGAAAAAATCGCCAAACAAGCTGCCGTCAATCGAGTGGCCGACCAATCAAAACGTCCTGAACCTAAAATCACCCGGACGATTTGAGCTCGTAAAACAATAAACAAAACGACCACTGGAGCAGACCAAAAAATAATATGTCGAATGGCGGCGATAATTTCACCAGCAAATTCTTTGTGTTGACCAGCGACAAAAAATTTGGCCAAGACGGGAAAAGCCGCCACCGAATAAGAAACTCCGATAATCGACAGGGGGACTGATTGAAGATTGAGCGAAAAATTAAAAACCGAAATTGACCCTTTGGGCAAAAACGAAGCTAAAGCCACTAAAACTAATAAAGATAGTTGATTAGCCGATAAGGTAATAGTTCGCGGTAGGGATATGAGCATCACTTTTCTCATTTCCGGCCAATTAATTAATCTCGATAAACGAAGACGTAAACCTAATTGACTTAAAACTGGCAATTGAATTGATAAATGTAAGACTGCACCGAGAATTACTCCCCAGACTAAGCCCGGCAAACCAAGCAAAGGATAGAAAAAGAAAATCCCAAAAATAATTCCCAAATTATAAAAAATAGGACTAAAGGCATAGGCGGCAAATTTACGAAAAGCTTGAGTGGCTCCTCCCAAGAGATTAGACAAACCCAACAATAAGGGAGACAACAATAAAATTCGAGATAAGGTGACTAAGGTTTGTTGATCAACTGAAGAAAACCCGGGAGCGGTAATTTTCGATAACCAGGGCATAAAAATAAATAATAACGCGGAAACTGAAACCATCCCAATTAAAAAAACTGTCAGCACTGAATTGAGAAATTTTTCCACCGCCGGTTTACCACCAGTTTCCATCTTATTAATAATCAAAGGAATATGGACCGTGATCGAAACAAAAGAAGCCACCGAAACGTAAATTAAATCCGGTAAGCGAAAAGCCGTATAATAAATATCTAATTGATGACTAGCTCCAAAACCAGAGGCTAATAAACGATCCCGCCACAAACCCAAAAATTGAGACAGCAAGGCCGAAGTAGCCAACAAAAAAGCTGCTTGGTGAAGATTGGTAAATTCTTTTTGAAGTAAGCGAGTAATTTTAGACACCATGAATTATTATTTTGTTTTGGTTTTGGTCTCTGGTGGCGCTAAAGCTGTTCGACCAGCTTTGAGATTAGTTAAAATATTTTTAAGCTCTTGATTGTCGGGATTAGCCCGAACTAAAGATTGAAATAGGTCAATCGCCTCAGTCGTTCGATCAAGTTCAGCTAAACTTAAACCAAGAAAATATTTAGTATCAGCTGAATTTTGATTAAAGGTTAAGACTTTTTCTAAAGAAATGACAGCTTCATCATAATGTCCAATTTGATACTGGAAAAAACCAAGGGAAAACCAAGCTCCCAAATTATTTGGTTCTTTCAGAACTGCCACCTTAGCTCCCGCTAAAGCTTTTGATAATCGACCTTGACTATAATCTAATTCGGCTAAAGCTAACAGAGCATCGGAATAATCGGCTTTTAATTCCAAAGCTTTAAGTAAATCTTCTCGCGCTAAATCAGGGTGATCAGAGCCTAATTCCACTCGAGCCAAATTTAGCCAAATGACTGGCCAAACCGGGTTTAATCTAAGCACTTCTTGATAAATTTTCCGAGCTTGAATATCGGCCCCTTTAATTTTAAGCGGAATCCCAGCTTCATAAACTTGACCTAAAATTAACCAATTTAAATAATCAAAAGGATCTTGGTCACGAGCAGTCAAGCCAAATCCAATTGACTCACCATAAAAACGGGAAAACTCGGCTAAAGTTTTTTGAGAATCAGAATTAGGAGTCGTCAGAAGTTGATTAATCTGACGCAGTTTAAGATCAGCCAAAGAACGATTATAAACTGTCTGAGGACTCAAACGACTAGCTAAACGCCAATTTTTTTCGGTGGCGGAAAAATCCCCCCGATCCAAAGATGAAAGACCCCGATGAAATAAGATCAAAGAACTATAATTAAGCAGTGACAAAATAATGATTAAAAATAAAAAACCCAAAATAATACTAAGACCTAGTTTTGCCACTAAACTTTTTAGAAACGTATCTAATTTAATGTGCCAAGAAAGCTGATTAGAAATTTTATGATTAAAAACTAACAACCACCCCAAGCACCCAAAAGCCAGAGAGAGGATAACAAAATTAGGATTAAGAATGAGTAAATTTAACCAGAGATAAATAAAACTTAGACTCAATAAAATTATCGTGGAAAAATCTTCTACTGAACTTTGTTTGAATAAATGATAAAGATAAATAAAACTAGAAATTATCAGAATTAACCAAGCCAGAAAACCGAGGCCACCTTGAGTTACTAACATTGTTGGAATAAAACCATAAGCCAGACGATAATCAACTGACCAGATTACTGATTGATTAAATAATTTTGGCTTATAAAGAGTCCAAGCTCGCCAAAAACGATTTGGACCAAAACCTAAAAAGGGATGAGCTTTCAAACTGGCTTTAGTCACTTGAGCAGTGCTATCTAAATTAGGTCGCGAATCAAAACTATTAATTTTCAAACTTTGATTTAGATCAAAAATTGGTTTAGCTAAAATAGGTTTTGAAGCAAAAATCGCTAGAGTGCCAGCCAGCAGAAAAATTATCAGTGGGACTAACAACCATTTAGTCCAAGCCTTTTTCCACCAAGTTAGAATCACTAAAGCCAATAAACTCAAAGCTAATAAACCCCAAATTAGAGGGTAATTCATTAAAAACAACAAGGACAGAAAAAGGATTAAACTAGAAGCAAAGATCAAACGTCCCCGCCAAGCTAAGCGATGACCATAGTCAAGAAAAAGAGCTACTGTCACCAAGACCGCTAAACCATAATAAGAAGCTTGACCATACCAAGTCCCGACCAGACCACTAGTTTGACCAGGGAGAAGCCAGGGCCAAGAAAAAAGTAATTTTAAGATAATCAATAACCATTGACCAAGGGCAGTGATCACTGCCACTAAAATAAAAGTGGTAGAAAAATTAATAAAATCGCGTTTAGTCAATTTTAAAGCTAGTGGCAAAATCACTAAACTAAGTAAACTCAAAATAACTAAAACGGTATCAGTTTCAAAACCCAAACCAAAAAAAGACGATTGAAAATTTTCGGATCGAAGAGCACTTAAAACACTTACCCCTAAAACTAAAGCCATCACCCACCAAAAATTAGAACGGGGTAGCGACCAAACTGGCCGAAACCATAATGAAATTAAAAAACAACTGA
>PCSX01000016.1:13411-13618 GCA_002772495.1 Candidatus Vogelbacteria bacterium CG22_combo_CG10-13_8_21_14_all_37_9
AAAATAAAGGTGGCTTTAAAAAATTTTTTAGCCCAAGTATCTAGAGAAGCTGATTCTAAATTAGAAAAGAAATTAATTAAAGAATTCATAACACGCCTCATTTTAAACTCTAATGATATTCAAATTATACTAAGCTTAGTTAGGAATCGCAATCCAAAAAAAGCTTACTGGGACTATGTTTTTTTACCCTAGATTTTTTTATATATT
>PCSX01000018.1 GCA_002772495.1 Candidatus Vogelbacteria bacterium CG22_combo_CG10-13_8_21_14_all_37_9
GAGCCGGTGATGAGGAACCTTTTTCGGCTTTAGCCTTTAAACTTCAAGCGGATCCTTTTATTGGTCAATTAACTTATTTCCGAATTTATTCTGGCAAATTAAAATCTGGTTCTTATATTTATAATTCTAGTGTTGGTGAACGAGAACGAGTCGGTCGAATTGTGCGAATGCATGCTAATCACCGAGAAGAAGTGGAAGAAGTTTATTCGGGAGAAATTGCCGCTATTGTTGGTTTGAAAAATACTAAAACTGGTCACACTTTATGTGACGAAGAACAACCAATTATTTTGGAAGGTATTGATTTTCCAGAACCAGTGGTGTCGTTGCGAATCGAACCAAAAACCAAAGCCGATCAAGAAAAGATGGGTTTGGCGATGCGTCGTTTAGCTGATGAAGATCCCACCTTTAAAATCAAAACCGATCCCGAAACGATGGAGACGATTATTTCCGGCATGGGTGAATTACATTTAGAAATTATTGTTGATCGAATGAAGCGGGAATTTGGCGTCGAGGCCAATGTTGGTAATCCACAAGTGGCTTATAAAGAAACTATTACTATGTCGGCTGAAGCCGAAGGTAAATATATTAAACAGTCAGGTGGTCGGGGTCAATATGGCCATGTCCGAATCCGGATTAAACCAATCGATAAGAATGTTGATAAAGCTGATTTACCGAAAAATGTGAAGCGTTATGATAATTTCGAATTTACTAACTCGATTAAAGGTGGAGCTATTCCTCAAGAATTTATTGCTCCGACTGAAAAGGGTATTATTGAAGCCATGGAACGGGGGATTGTGGCTGGTTTTGAAGTGGTTGATGTGGCGGTTGAACTTTATGATGGTTCTTTCCACGATGTTGACTCTTCGGAGATGGCTTTCAAAATGGCCGGTTCGATGGCTTTTCAGGATGCTGCCAAACGGGCTAAACCAGTATTATTGGAACCGATTATGAAAGTGGAAGTTATCGTACCAGAAAAATTTATGGGTGATGTGACTGGTCAAATGTCTTCCAAACGGGGACAAATTGAAGCGATGGAAGATCGTTTTGGTCTCAAAGTTGTTCGAGCTAAAGTGCCATTAGCCGAAATGTTTGGTTATGTCACTACGCTCCGCTCGATGACTGAAGGTCGAGGAACTTTTACCATGGAATTTTCTGAATACGCCATCATTCCTAATAGTGTAGCGCAAGTTATTATTGACGGTCGGAAGTAAAATTTTCTTTTAGTCTAAATAAAGATAGCCCCGACTGATATCCAGTGGGGCTATTTTAGTGTTTATCACCACTTTTTCTTTTTTGGTGATGGTGAAGCTGACTTTTCTTTGTCCGATGCTTATGGTGAGAAGTCTTTTTCTTCAGTGGTTTTAATTTTGATCTTAACCACTTAAGAAAGTTTTCCAACTTATCCGATTCCGGCTTTTTAGAATGTTTCAATTCTCGAACTTGGGTGAAGGGACTAATGGTGATGACCGAGCGACTAAAACGAGAAAATCTAATTTCGACCGCTCGACTTGGGAAACCATCTTTCCCCATTAGCTGATGAAGATCATCTAAGCTTAGGTATCTTAGAGGATAGTATCGACCAAATTTCTCTCCCCTCGATACCCAAGCTTCCATCCTTTGGAGGCGAGGTAAGAAATTACCTAAGTCTTTATCCGTGGAATGTTTACTTATCACCCCACGAATAGTAGTTTTTTCTTCTGGTCGCTCCATTACGGCCTCCTTTCTCCAGTAAAGTTTGAGGTTTTGATTAAGGGCTAAATCTAATTTTAGATTACCTGATTTTAGGAGAAAGGCAATCCCCGGGCTAATGGCTGAAGCCATTAGCCCGGGGATTGGAGCTTAAAATATTGACTATCATTTTGATTCTGATATGATGTTTCTTGCGTCTTGTCGCAGTTTTTTTAGTATTAAACCTTTTATTATTGAAAGGTAAAAGATAATTTATTAGTTTTTATTTAAAAAAAATATTATGGCAGAGAAATTTGATCGGTCCAAGCTTCACGTTAATGTTGGTACTATTGGCCACGTTGACCACGGCAAAACTACTTTAACCGCCGCTATTCTTCATGTCCTGGGACTAGGAAAAGAGGCTGGTTATAGTTCACGAGCAGAAAAAGTTGACCAAATCGATAATGCCCCGGAAGAGAAAGCCCGTGGGATTACGATTGCTCTTCATCATTCCGAATACGAAACTCCTAAACGTCACTATGCGCACATTGATGCTCCTGGTCACGCTGATTATATTAAAAACATGATTACGGGTGCTGCTCAAATGGATGGCGCCATTATTGTGGTGGCCGCTACTGATGGTATTATGCCTCAAACTCGAGAGCATGTTCTCTTGGCCCGCCAAGTAGGAGTGCCTAAAATTATCATTTTCCTCAACAAGGTAGATATGGTGGATGACGTTGAATTGGTTGACCTAGTGGAAGAAGAAGTTCGTGATCTCCTAACCAAACAAGGTTATGATGGTGCTAACGTTCCAGTTATTCGTGGTTCTGGTCTTAAAGCTTTAGAAGCCAAATCTTTTGCTGATGAATCAGCTAAACCAATTGTTGATTTGATTAAAGCTCTTGATGAATATATTCCTGATCCAGTTCGAGAAATTGATAAACCTTTCTTGATGCCGGTGGAAGATATTTTTTCGATTGAAGGTCGGGGGACTGTGGTGACCGGTCGAATCGAACGTGGTTCGGTCAAAGTCGGTGAAGAAGTAGAGGTGGTAGGAATTAAAGCTACTATTAAAACCACCATTACGGGAATTGAAATGTTTAATCGTTCACTTGATGAAGGAATTGCTGGTGATAATGCCGGTCTCTTGCTTCGTTCTTTGAAGAAAGATGATATTACTCGAGGTCAAGTTTTGGCTAAGATTGGTTCCATTACACCTCATACTGATTTCACAGCCGAAGTTTACATTTTAAAAAAAGAGGAAGGTGGTCGTCACACTCCATTCTTTACTGGTTACAAGCCTCAGTTCTACATGCGGACAACTGATGTTACTGGTGAAGTGACCCTTGATGAAAATGTTAAAATGGTCATGCCAGGGGACACTGTAACCTTCAATGTTAAATTAATGGCCCCAGTAGCGATGGAAGAAAAATTACGTTTCGCTATTCGCGAAGGTGGTAAAACTGTCGGTGCTGGTGTGGTCACTAAAATCGTCGCTTAATCCATATTATGGCCACTAAACCCAAGGTTAAAAAAACCGTTAAAAAAACTGCTAGCTCTGATATCACGAAGCTTCGGATTCGGGTTTCGGCTTATGAGAATAAAGTCTTAGATGCTAGTGTCAAACAAATTGTCGATACGGCGATTCGTTATGATGCTAAAATCAATGGCCCGATTCCATTACCAACCGAGATTAAAAAATATACTGTCAATCGTTCCAGCTTTATTGATAAAAATTCTCGCGAACAGTTTGAAATGAGAGTTCATAAACGTTTAGTCGATATTTCTAATCCTTCACCAAAAATTATCGAAAGTTTAACTAATTTGAATTTACCTTCGGGGGTCAATATTGACGTTAAAATGATGTAAGTTGCGGATTAACGATGATTTCAGTTAAAAAGAAAAAACCCTTGAACAAGGGTTTTTTCTTTCGCTATCAAAATAGAAATTAAACTTGATTTAAGTAATTTGGAATTTTGGTTAATTTTAATTTATTGGCTAAGTCGTTAGACAAAATAAAGACCTAGTTTGACAATCTCATCAAACTAGGTCTTATCTCATTGAGTCTCATTTTTTTGCCCCCCTTTTCGTTTGATATTCTTATCTAAACAATATTTGCATAGGGATCCATTCTTTGGATTTGGTCTTAGATGGTGAGATTTGGGATAGCGATAAATGCAACCCTGTTTGTGACACAAGGCGCAAATATCTTGACGAAAGTCACCTATCGCCACTTTGATTGGCAATTAAATCACCTCCTCTCGGCTAGTTTGAGACTCAACAATTAGGAAAGAACTTCCCCTATTTCTAATTGTCCATTTTTTACTATTTTTGTCTAGACCGTCTAAAATGAGTTCAAATTTTCAAAAACTTGATTTAAAGCTTTAAAAACTTAAAAAAGAGTTAAATTTCAGTGAGATTTTCTCTATATAATTGACAAAGAGCTTAAATTTGCTAATATTCTTCAAGCTCTTTGAGGACTATATCCCGTAGAGAACAATAAGGAATAAGGAGAGTATTCTAAAAATATTAGATTGCTTTATGGAATTAGATTCTAGTCATATTTGTTAGGACTTAATCAGGGATTTGTTCCACGGGGCAAGTTTTTTGGTTCCGCTCCGAGTCCTATTCGTAACATTCGCGTATTTCATTTGTATCATTCGCATCGAGTATATGAAATTTCTAATCGGCACTAAAAAAGCCATGACTCAAGTTTTTGATGAAGCCGGCCGATCTATTATCGGCACGGTGGTTTTAGCTGGTCCGGCGATTGTCACTCAGATTAAAACGGCTGACAAAGATAATTGTAATGCGGTTCAAATTGGTTTTGGTGCCAAACGAGCCAAGACGGCTTCTAAATCAGCCCGTGGTCATGCCTCTAACGCTGGAGCTAAAGATGGTCAAAGTTTTCAATTCCTACGTCAATTTCCAGTCACTAATCCGGCTGATTTTAAATTAGGTGATACAATCGATTTATCAATTTTTGAGGAAGGAGAAACTATCCAAGTATCCGGTATTTCTAAGGGGAAAGGTTTCCAAGGGGTGGTTAAACGTCATGGTTTCCATGGTGGGCCACGATCTCATGGTCAGAAGCACTCAGAACGGGAAGCCGGTTCGATTGGTACTGGTGGCGTTCAGCGCGTTTTTAAGGGTATGCGAATGGCTGGCCGAATGGGTAGTGATCGAGTGACCGAAGCAAATTCGCAAGTTATTAAAATCAATAAGGAAACCAACGAAATTTTAATCAAAGGGACTATTCCTGGCCGCCGAGGAACTTTAATTGAAATCCTTAGTAAATAATTATGGATACTGCTGTTTACAATCAAAAAGGTCAATCGACGGGAACCATTAAATTAGAACCCAAATTATTTGGTCTTAAATGGAAAGCCGATATGGTCCATCAAGTGATTTTTTCCATGCTCTCTAATGCTCGAGCGGTTTTAGCTCATACTAAAGGGCGAGATGAAGTTCAAGGTGGCGGGAAAAAACCCTGGCGTCAAAAAGGGACGGGTCGAGCGCGCCATGGTTCTAGTCGTTCCCCAATTTGGAAGGGGGGAGGAGTCACCCATGGTCCGACTAAAGAAGTTAATTTTCACAAGAAAATTAACAAGAAGATGAAGACTAATGCTTTGTTCACAATTTTGTCTCGAAAATTTAAAGATGGTGAAATTTTGTTTATGGATTCTTTGAAATTAGATGGTAAAACTAAAACCGGTCAATCTTTATTAGCCGAATTATCGAAACTAGCTGGTTACGAAAAAATCAATTACGCTCGAGGTGCTCGTCTTTTAATTGCGACCGCCACTAAAGATGAATTAGTCGAGAAAACTTTTGCTAATATCAAAACAGTTTCTGTCACTGAAGTCCGAAATTTAAATCCCCTAGAATCAATTACTTACAAGTATATTCTATTGACCGAACCAATAGAAATTCAGTCTCAATTAATGACTCGTCTAAAATAAATTTTTATGTCTAAAATCGGCAACAATTTAAGTAGTAAAATAATTTTAACTAAACCTCGAATTACCGAAAAGGCCACTTTTCTTTTGGAAGCTAATCATCCGGTCTATACTTTTGTCGTCCCAACTGAAGCTAATAAGATTGAGATCAAACAAGCGATTAAAAATTTGTATAAGGTTAATCCTTTGAAAGTTAATATCATCAATTTGCCAGCTAAAGCTTTGCTTCGTCGAGGTAAAAGTGGTAGTCGGTCGGCGATTAAAAAAGCTCTAGTTTTTTTAAAGACTGGCGATAAGATTGAATTGGTTTAAGGATAGTATGTAGTAGATTGTATATAGTATATAGCTACAAAATAAAAAATTTTCATGAAAAAATATCAACCAACAACTCCTTCTCGTCGACAAATGAGCGTCGTCACTTATAAAGACGTTTTGTCGACTGACACCCCTCATAAAGCTTTGACTAAGAGCCGACAGCGTTTGGTGGGCCGTAATAATCAAGGCCGAATTACGGTTCGTCATAAAGGAGGCGGACACAAACGAGCTTTTCGAGAGATTGATTTTAAATTAAATAAAATAAATATTCCGGCTAAAGTGGAAACGATTGAATACGATCCTAATCGTTCTGGTTTTATTGCCTTAGTTGTTTATGCTGATGGTGCTCGGGCTTATATTCTAGCTCCTAAAAGTTTGCCAGTTGGTGCTAAAATAATTTTTTCGGAAACCGCTGAAGTTACCCCTGGTAATCGTCTACCTTTGAGTAAAATTCCGGTTGGAACTTTTGTTTATAATGTTGAATTAAAACCTCAAGGTGGAGCGAAATTAGTTCGTTCGGCTGGGGCTTTTGCGGAAGTTTTAGCTTCAGATGCTGGCCAGACTAGTTTGAAGATGCCCTCTTCAGAAATTCGTAAAGTGAGTGAAAAAGCTTGGGCTTCTATTGGAGCGGTTTCTAATGATGAACATCGTTTAGCTAATTGGGGTAAGGCTGGCCGGTCTCGTTGGAAGGGTATTCGACCAACCGTTCGAGGGAGCGCCATGAATCCAGTTGACCATCCTTATGGAGGAGGTGAAGGTCGTCAGGGTCGTGGCACTCGTCGTCCTAAGACCGCTTGGGGTAAGATTACTGGTGGGACTAAAACCCGTCGACCAAAGAAATACTCTAATCCTTCGATTGTCGCTCGTCGGAAGAAGAAGGGGAAGAAATAATCGTTCTTTACTCTTTAGCTATTTTTGGTTTTATTGACAAGAGCCCTTAATTTGATAGGATATTGGCAAGCTTATTTTTTGCTCTGCCCTGTGGAATATGACGCTTTAGCGTCATAAAATCCTAAAGAATTTTTATTCCAACAGGGTAAATTTTTATTTTATGTCACGTTCTTTATCTAAAGGTCCTTATGTGGACGCTAATTTATTAAAAAAAATCTCTGGCCACAAACCGGCTGATCTTGATGTGATTAAGACTTGGGCTCGGCGGAGCCAGATTAGTCCTGAAATGATCGGCTTTACTTTTGGTGTCCATAATGGCAAAACTCATTTGGCAGTTTTTGTCACTGAAGAAATGGTCGGGCATCGTTTAGGTGAATTTTCTCCTACTCGTAAATTTACTCGTCACGGCGGTAAAATGCAGAAAGAATTGGAAATGAAGAAAAAAGAAGCGGAAATTTCAGCCGCTAAGTCAGCTAAAACGGCGACTGAAACTAAGAAGAAATAAACACCCACCTAAGTTTTCACACCATATGAAAAAATACTATTACAATTCAGCAGTATTAAATAAACCGAGTCGAATGGGTGAAGTTTTTATTAGTGAAAATTTTGGTGGGTAAATTATGCAAGCTCATTTAACCAATTTTCGCCAAGCTCCTCGCAAAGTTCGTCTTGTGGCGTCTTTGATTCGTGGTAAAAGTATCGAAGCGGCGGAAAATCAATTAGCTAATTTACCTAAGAAATCTTCTTTGTCAATGCGAAAATTATTAGCTTCAGCCGTAGCTAATGCGGTCAACAATCAAAAAGCCGATCGCAATCTTTTATACATTAAAGAAATTCGAGTGGATAAAGGTTTAGTTTTAAAACGTTTTTTACCTGGTTCTCATGGTCGAGCTTACCCTTTGCGCCGAGCTTCCAGCCATATCAATATCAAACTTGAAATCAAAGATCAAAAATCAAAAATCAAAGGTAATCAAGAGACTGTTTCGACGAAGGTTGAGCCAAGTTTAGGTCGAAAAGTCGCTAAGAAGAAAGACCCTAAAAAAACTAAAACTCTTTAATTTTTAATTTAATTATATGACTCATCGTGTCCACCCTTATGCTCATCGTTTAGGAATCATCCGTGATTGGAAATCACGCTGGTTTGGTGGTAGTGGTGGTAAATACCAACAGTTTTTAAAAACTGATGTTTTACTTCGAGAATTTTTACATAAACGTTTGCGAGGGATGTATGTTGATTCGGTAGAAATGGAACGAGGTCAAGATAGTTATCGGATGATTATCAAAACCGCTCGTCCTGGTATGGTGATCGGTCGATCTGGAGAAGGAGCAACCAAATTAAAGAATGATATTATTGCTCAAGTTAATAAGGCTAAATTACCTTTGCCGAAAGATTTTCGAATTGATATTGAAGAAATTAAAAATCCAGAAAGCCATGCCTCTATTATGGCTTACATGATCGCTGAAGGTTTGGAAAAACGTCTGCCCTTTAGACGAGTCATGAAGCAGGCTATGGAAAAAGCGATGCAATCTAAAGGGGTCGAAGGCATCAAGGTTACTTTATCTGGTCGTCTGGGAGGAGCCGATATGAGTCGAGTCGAATCTTTACGTTTAGGTCGAGTTCCGCTTCAAACTTTGCGTGCCGATATTGATTTTGTTCGGGAGAAAGCTTACATGACCTATGGCGTGATTGGCATTAAAGTCTGGATCTATCGGGGCGAGATTTTTTCCGCCAAGGAGGGATTAGTTTCAGGACGAAAAGATAATTAAAAGTTAAAAATGAAAAGTTTAAAATTACAATTTAAAGATAATGATTTTCAACTAGCCTCAGCTAAGGGGATTTCTATTTTTAATTTTTAACTTTAAATTTTTAATTTATAAAATTATGTTATTTCCCAAAAAAGTAAAATTTAGAAAATGGCAAACTGGCCGTTCCAATCCTAAAAAGAAAACAGTGGAAACACGGGGAACAGTTTTGGCGTTTGGTAATTTTGGCTTAAAGGCCGAGACGGCTGGTCGGATTAAATCAAATCAAATTGAATCAGCTCGAAAAACCATTTCTCGTCAAATGCACAAGACCGGTAAATTGTGGATTCGAATTTTTCCCGATCGACCTTTTACGGCTAAGGGGGCAGAAGTTGGTATGGGTAAAGGAAAAGGGGATCCTAAGGGTTACGAGGTTCAGGTTAAACCCGGTCGGATTTTGTTTGAAGTCGATGGTTTGACAGAAGAAATTTCCCGAGAAGCTCTTCGCAAGGCCGGAGCTAAATTAGCCGTCAAAACTAGAATTATTCAACGCGTCTAAAGATTATGAAAAAAATTGATTTTAAAACTAAAACGCCAGCTGAACTTCATAAACTTTTGACTGAAAAAAGAGAAGCTTTTCGAGTATTTCGCTTTGGAATTTCTGGTTCTCGGACTAAAAATGTTAAAGAGGGTCGAAATTTACGCAAAGAAATTGCTCGAATTATGACGGTGCTTAAACAAGTCGAACTTAAATAAAAAATAATATGTCAGAACTTAAATTATTAAAAATTTTAAAAGGGATTGTTGTTTCCGACAAGATGGATAAAACCGTCGTGGTAGCAGTCTCACGCTTTGTTAAACACCCTAAGTATGATAAGTATTTAAAGCGTGATAAGCGTTATAAAGCTCATGATCCGGAGAATCGTTTTAAAATTGGAGATCAGGTCGAAATTCGGTCTTGCCGACCTTTATCGAAAGATAAATCTTTTGAAGTAATAGGTTAATGTAAAGTGTAAAAATCAAAGATAAAAATGACAAAGCAAAATGCAAAATTAAATAAGGTCAAAATGATTTTTGAATTAATTCAATTAGCGCATTTTTAGATTATCATTTTTCATTTTGATTTTTTAATTTTAAATTTACTAACATGATTCAAGATAAAAGTATTGTTAAAATTGCAGATAATACCGGCGCCAAGATTGGACGGGTGTTCAAGGTTTTAGGTGGTTCTAAAAAACGCTATGCTCGAATCGGTGATTTGGTGATTTTGTCAGTCCAAACAGCTGAACCTCGTAAAGCCCTTAAAAAGAAAGATGTTGTTCAAGCTTTAGTGGTCCGACAGCGAGCGCCTTTTCGTCGAGCTGATGGTTCTTATCTTCGTTTTGATGAAAATGCGGTGGTAATTTTAGAAAAAGGCAAACAAGATCCTAAAGGTGGTCGTATTTTTGGACCGATTCCGCGAGAAATTGCCGAGAAAGGTTATCAAAAAATTGCTTCTTTAGCACCAGAAATTGTTTAATTTTGCGATACGAATAGGGAAAATCGACAAAAATACTTGTCCCGTTAGAATTTTACAAACAAGTAAAAACGTGCTAGAGATAGGGGTACCAAAATAATCAGCCAAAACCACATTAATTAAAATTATAAAATTTTACTGGGATGATACTCAAAAAAAACGACAATGTTATTATAATCAGCGGTAAGGATAAAGGTAAGAAAGGCAAAGTCTTGAAAGTTCTTCGCTTGATTAATAAAGTTCAAATTGAAGGGATTAATTTGAAAAATAAACACCAGAAACCTCGCAAGGAGGGGGAGAAGGGTCAAACGATTCAAGTCAATCGCCCGATGGCCGTTTCTAATGTCGCTCTATTTTGTAGTGCTTGTAGTCGAGGAGTGCGAGTGAGATCAAAATTAGTCAAAGATAAAAAAGTCCGGGCCTGCCATAAGTGTGGCCAGACGCTATAAAATTTATGTCTTTTATTTCAGTTAAAAAAAGAATTATTAAAGCTCAACCAGAACTTAAAACCAAGTTGGCGCTTAAGAATGCTTTGGCTTTGCCTAAGTTAGTAAAAGTAGTGGTCAATTCCGGTACCGGCCGAGCCCGTGACAAAAAACGTAATGAGCTAGTAGCTGATCGTTTAGCTAAAATTACTGGGCAGAAAGCTTCGGCTCGAGGAGCTAAAAAATCAATTGCTAGTTTTAAATTACGAGAAGGTGAAATTATTGGTTTTACCTCTACGCTTCGTGGTAAGCGTATGCACGATTTTTTGGATCGTCTTTTAAATATTGCTATTCCTCGAATTCGAGATTTCAAAGGTTATGATCTTAAGGCAATCGATGAAGTTGGTAATTTGACCATTGGTCTAAAAGAACATAACGTTTTTCCTGAAACGGCTGATGAAGAATTGAAAGATATTTTTGGTTTGTCAGTGACGATTGTGACGACCGCTAAAAATAGAACTGAAGCCGAAGCTTTCTTTGAAGCATTGGGAGTACCATTTAAAAAGGTTAAGCGGACCTAAATAATTTTTCAGCCAACGCTCCATCTGACCTAAAATTATAGTCGTCTTCACAACGAAAAATGAAAAACTCCTAAAAAATCCGCCTCTAGCGGATTTTTTCGTCAAACAGTTTCATTTTTCGGCTTGACTCCTTAATTTTAGGTCGACTTCTCGCGACGCTGAAAAATTCTTTAGGCCCACTTCGCTGGTGGTCTAAAAATTTAGTAAAATTTTTAGTCGGTTTAAATTTTTTACCACTGAAAAACCCTCCAGCGAGGGTTTTTCTTCTGTTTCGTGTGGCCGCCCCGCCCTCGTTCCTCGCTAAAAAGCTCGGAACAAAAATTATTAAGGGCGGGGACCATGCCGGCCACGACTACACAAGGGTAAAAAATTGTCGGGTCCTCGCTAGGTTCAAAATATCGATTATCACAAACTCGCGCGGCCGCGCGAGTTTGTGATAATCGGGGTAAAGGAATTTTTCCAAACAAAAACCCAGTAGTACAGCTATGCTGACTACTGGGTTGGTCTGCGGGAGGAAAGAATCCTATTTCGAGTTGATTCTCAAGGAATGAAATTCAAGATCCTTGAATTTCATGAAGGTTTCTGTGATACAACCTTCGAAATGAACGACAATAATATTCCTGGTGAAGCCTTTTTCCACTCTTGGATCAATAATCTTCGTGACTAGACCAAGAGTGTGGAATGGAGGACCATATCGGCCATTAGCATAAACTACTTGGCCAATCCGGGCTTCAAGGGGTCCTTCCCTATACCCAATAATAATTTTGCCTCCACTTTCAATCGTCGGAAGAACAATAAGGTAGTCGCCTTTCGTTAACTCTTCCATCTTTTCTTTGTCAAAAGACCAAGAACTTTCAGAATTTTTGTCACGAAAGGCTAAATACAAGATTTCTTGAAGATCGGCAGGATCTTCAATCAATCTCTGCATTGTTTCAGTTGACAAGTTGGGGAGATTCTCCGCGATCCGAGAAATGAACTTCGCTGTCTGCTTATTCATGGCGGTTTTTCCTTTCAAGAGGTTTTCGCCAATTTTTTGACTAGAGGGCAAACCACAGTGGTCACCATAGCCTTTATCTACCTATAATTATACACCCATTAGGTCATTTTGTCAAATTTTTAGCTGAGAGGGTATTTTAATTTCAAACCTTTTATTCCCCTAACTTTAAAAGGCTAAAAACCAAGGTTTTTGTCTGGAGACTTAGTTTGACAGGGTAGGGGGTTTTTGTTAGGATACCGAGAGCTCACTGTGGCTAAAACATTGGACTTAAAGCCAATGTTCGCCCGAACAAATCCTCGGGGATTTGTTTTAGGGGCTGTTTTTAATTAATATGGCTAAAACTTCTGTTATCGCTCGTTCGAAAAAGTCTCCGAAATTTGCCTCTCGGCTAGTTCGACGTTGTTTTCGTTGCGGTCGTAAACACGGCTATATGCGTGATTTTGATTTATGTCGAATTTGTTTTCGGGAATTAGCCAACGAGGGTAAAGTGCCCGGTATCCGTAAGTCTTCATGGTAGTTTGTCTACTTAATTATTATGGTCAGCGATCCTATTTCTAATTTATTAATTGCCCTAAAAAATGGTGCTAAAGCTGGTAAAGCCACGATTGTTTTGCCATCTTCCAATTTAAAATACACTATCGCTAAATTACTGGAACGAGAAGGCTATTTAAAAAATGTGACTAAGCGAGGTAAAAAAGTAAAAAAGTTTTTAGCTTGTGACCCGGTTTATTTAAGTAACAAAAAACCTAAACTCCAAGTTGTTAAAAGAGTGTCTAAGCCATCCTGTCGAATTTATATTAAGTCAGATAAGATTTTTTCGGTTCGGAATGGTTTTGGTTTAGCGGTTTTCTCTACTCCCAAGGGTTTACTAACTGATCGCGAAGCTCGGAAGGAAAAAGTGG
>PCSX01000033.1 GCA_002772495.1 Candidatus Vogelbacteria bacterium CG22_combo_CG10-13_8_21_14_all_37_9
TTATTATTATTATTATAATTTATTTCGGCATAAGTTCTAATACTAGTTAAATTAGCTCTAAAGGTGCTCAATTTATCGTTTGCTATTGAAGTTCCATTATTCTTGTTAAAATCATTAATTATCTTTTCGATCGGAATCGATTCAGCGGGGGCTTTGATCTCGATCGATTGATTAATGTTATTAATTATTAACTTGAAAGTAACCATTATTTGTTTACCTGCTAGTTGAGTGGCAGTATCTGGTGGAACGACCCTTATCGAGTTTTGAATTATAACTGGGAAACCATCTTCGTCGGTCCAGAGTGTCAAATTAGTATTCTTGTCAAAATAATCAAAAGTCTCGCCAAAATCTTTAGATTGGAGGTAATTTATTAAACCTTGATCTACTATTAAATTTTGATAATCTGAAAAATTCTGGTCCCTACTTAGCTCTTGTTGGAGTCGAATATAGAACGGCAGAATAGCTTCTCGTTTTAATCTCAGGTCGTATTTAATTAACCGTTTTCCGTCGACTGTTTCAAGATGAGGTTTTGTTTTAAAAGTAATCACTTTTTCAGCATCAGCAATGGTGACTAACTTTTTGGTGAATTGGATAAATTTTTCTCGATTTTCTTGGTATTTTTTCTCAACATCAGGAATAGAGTTTGTCAGACTAGATAGAGTGGAAGAGGTTTTTTTTGTGGTTTCAACACTAGCCTTAGAAGAAATTTTTACCCACTTACCTTTAATAGAAGCTAAGTCTCCAAATAAAAATAAACTCGGAATATTGTTGATTCTAAAATAATAATCTTCCTCTTTTTTTAGAGTTTCAGCATTTATTTTATAGGTTAGATCACCAAAATCTCCTTCAGCGTCTAAATTGAATGTCCAATCAGCCTCTCCAGCCGGTTTTAATTGGGAGGACGCGCTAAACGAGGTTTTTACATTAACATCTGGAGGAAGAGATTTCATTGATTCACTCATTTTAGTCAAAAAAGGTTTAGGTGGTTCAGCAGACATTGATAAATAGGAATAGCTGTCTCTGGTAAATGATACTTTCTTCCCAGATATAATTGTTGTTGTGGCAACATATTTATTTTTTTTGATGATATTTATGGCATCATCAGTCTCAAAATTTACGGTCAAAATAAAATTTTTACCACTAGCACTAGCCATATACTCATAATCGTTTTTGGTAGTAGAATCGGTTATCGATCTAGAGCTACCAAAGGATCTACTTTTATTGCTAGTAAATAAATTTTTGATATTGGTCGGATAAGGTTTAGTAATTGGAGCGGGAGAATTAATAAAATGATAAGTGCTATAGTTACTTAAATTATTAAGAGTTGAGATAATCGCTGAAACATCTTTTAGTCGCTTGGAATCATTTATGTAGGATTGTCTCAATTCCGGAGTATCTTGAATGGTTGAGACAAAGGGACGAGCATCTTGATCTCTTGGTGTGACATTTAAGGCGCCAGAAACTGTATATGAAGCAGAATTAATCTGGCCAATTTTTGTCAGTAAGCTGGATGAGAAATTATCTTCAGAATAAGTATTTATAGTAAAAGGCCAAATTTTTTGGAAATAAGCATAACCCAAACCGACGAGTATTAAGACTATGATGATTAAAATTATCCAAGCTACAATTTTTGAAAAACTAGACTTAGGTGGAATTGGAACTTGAGAGGGGATTGACGGCTGAAAGGGAGTACTTATTGATGAGTTAATTGAACTAAATTTTGTTTGATTTGATTCCATATTATTTATGTTAAAAATTACATTATTATTATAACATAAGACCAAGTGTAAACTTACCACTAAAGTGATTTTGAGTATAAAAAATATACTTTAGATTTTTCGCCATCAACCAGCTGGCGGATTTTATTTTTAATCTTTTTATCTTAAATTTTTAATTTTTAACTTTTAATTTTAATTTTTATCTTTAATTTTTAATTTTAAATTTTTAATTTTAGATTTTTACGATCTCCCAATCAATCAAGCCTCGTTCCGGAATGGTTTTTTTAACTTTGACCGTCACTTTGTCACCGAGGCGGAAATGAGTTTTAGTAGTTTGACCCACGAGAGAAAAAGCTTTGGCTTGAAAATCAAAACGTTCGTTGCCGATTTTACTGATATGGACTAAACCTTCGGCGCAGGTTTCCACATCTTCAATAAAGAGACCAAAGTCAGTGACACCAGAAATAATACCCATTCGAATCTCGCCAATTTTGCTAGTGAAAAATTCAGCTTGTTTTAGTTTGATCGAGGATCGTTCGGCTTCCATAGCTACTCGTTCCATGGTGGTGGAATGAATAACCTGTTGGCCATAATGTTCGAGTTCTTCAGCGCTGGGGTGTTTACCATCAAGATATAAAGCTAATAAGCGATGAACTAAGAGGTCGGGGTAGCGACGAATAGGAGAAGTAAAATGAGTGTAGTGAGGAAAGGCTAAGCCATAATGCCCAATGTTATCGAGCGAGTAAATCGCTTTGGCCATGGTTTGAATAGTGGCTCGACTAATGATATTTTCTTCGGGAGTATTTTGCGCCGAGGCCAATAATTTTTTCAAACCAACGGTAGTAACTTTTTTATTTTCTAATTTGAGTTCATAACCCAAGGGTTTAAGGAAATCAATTAAGCTTAATATTTTTTCTGAGTCTGGTTCGTCGTGAATTCGATAGACAAAATGACCGGGTTGATTTTTATTAAATTTGGAGGCAAATTCGGCCACTCGACGATTAGCTAAAAGCATAAAATCTTCGACTAATTTATGAGAGCGAGTGAATTGTTTTTTAGCGACATTGATCGGCTTACCAGTTTCATCAAGGGTAAATTCAACTTCGCGATCAGAAAAAGTTAGAGCCCCATCAGCTATCTTTTGAGCGTCGAGTTTAATGGCTAATTTATCAATCGTTTTTAATTCTTGAGCATAATCACCAGTGCCGGATTCGAGAATACGTTCGACTTCCTCGTAAGTAAAACGACGTTTGGAACGAATAATTCCTCGGCCAAACCATTCGTGATGAATTTTAGCTTGATCATCCATTTCAAAAACGGCCGAAAAAGATAAGCGATCTTGATCAGGCATCAGAGAACAAAGATTGTTAGATAAAACTTCCGGCAACATGGGGATTGTTTTACCGACAATATAGACCGAGGTCCCACGATGAGCCGCTTCTTTATCGAGAGCCGTATTTTCGCGAACATAAAAACTAACATCAGCAATATGAACGCCGATTTCGTAATGGCCATTAGCTAAAATTTGAAAAGAAATAGCATCGTCAAAATCTTGAGCTCGCAGGGGATCAATAGTGAGAGTTAAAATTGGTCGAAAATCTCGCCGAATTTTTCCTTCGCTGACCCAGATATCTTTAGATTTCTTGGACCATTGTTCGGCTTCGGCGACAACTTCAGAAGGGAAATTGGCTTTGGGCACTGGTGGCAAGATCGGTTTAACCGGTTTTAATAATATTGGCTTGTTGACGGATCGTCGGCCGGAGCGCTTTTTCGGAGGCATATAAGTAAGTTGATTATAGCACAGTTTTTTAATTTGTCTTGATTTAACTCTAAAATAGATTTGACCAGACATCTTAATTTTGTTAGTATCAGTCCCGTATGTTAATGATTCGTTTACAACGGGTTGGTCGTAAAAATGACCCCTCTTTCCGAGTCCTCGTGACTGATTCTAAAAATTCCACTAAAAGTGGTAAGTTTTTGGAAGTCTTGGGAGTTTATGATCCACGCAAGCAATCTAGTAAAGTTCAACTTAATGCCGAACGGATTAATTACTGGCTGTCGATGGGGGCAAAGACGTCTGATACAATTCATAATCTATTAGTGTCTAAAAAGATTATTTCTGGCACGAAAATTAATGTCGTTCTAGCCAAACCAGCTAAAGTGGAAACCCCGGCTGAACCAGCTGAAACCTCGACTGAATCAACTGAAAAAAAATCAGAAACTACCGTTGAAGAAAGTTCCTCTGAAGAGCCAGCTACTGAGTCTTCTGTTTCAGAAGAAGAAAAAAAGGAAGAAAAAGAATCCGAAGCTCCAACTGTGACTGAAGAAGTTGTTATCGAAACACCGGTTGAGGAAGTGATAGCTGAAACACCGATTGAAGAAAATACTGAAGAAATTAAAGCTTAAGTAAGGAGGATAGAAATAAACATTTTCACCCCGCCCTGTCCTTTTTTAGGACAGGGCGGGTTTGTTTGTAATCTAAATTATCGATTATCACAAACTTGCGCGGCCGCGCAAGTTTGTGATAATCGGGGAAATAGCTGGTTTTTTGATTGTTCTTTCAAAGCCCGCCCCGCCATCGCTAGCGATGGCGGGGCGGGCTTTGACATCCAGCTTGGATTCGTCTAAGATGAGCCCAAGCGAGGTCGAGAAGTCATTAGTAATTTCTTTGTCATTTCCCTTAAAAAGATGTCAGATATACAAAAAGATCAAGAGTTTCTTGAATATGTAGTAAAGACTTTGGTTGATAATCCGCAAGATGTAAAAGTAGATCGGAAAGTGGATGAAATGGGTGTATTGATTACACTTGATGTTAGTCCGCTTGATATGGGCAAAGTCATTGGCCGTCAAGGCAATACTGCCAAGGCGATCCGGACTCTGTTGCGAGTGGTGGGTATGAAAAATAATGCCCGGGTTAATCTAAAGATTAACGAACCGGAAGGTAGCACTAGACAGCCGTCAACCAGCGCGACTGAAAGCGTTGATCAAGCTATGGCTGATCTGAAGTTCTAAAATAATGCGGGACTAGACGCGGACTAGACGTAGATAGAACGAAAATGAAATTAATAAAAGAAAAGCGTGGCTCTAATAAAGTCGCGCTTTTCTTTTGACTCAAAACCCGCTAAGCTTGATTTATGTTTAATTTTCAAATTATTACTTTATTCCCCGAAGCGATTCGTCCATATTTAGACGAGTCGATTTTGGGGCGAGCCCAGAAAGCTAAAAAAATTAAAATTACTTATTTTAATCCTCGTGATTTTTCTTTGGATAAACATCACAAAGTGGATAGTAAACCTTATGGTGGAGGACCGGGGATGGTCATGCAGATTGAACCGATTATTAGAGCGGTTCAATCTGCAAAATTAATCAGCCCAAGGCTGATCCGCCTAGGGCGGAAAATTAAAAATCAATCCGCCAGCCGGCGGACAAAAATTATCATATTCAGTCCCAATGGGAAGCAGTTTACAAATACTTTAGCCACAAAATGGGCTAAATCTTATGATAATCTAATTTTGATTGCTGGCCATTATGAAGGGATTGATGCTCGGGTCAAAAAAATTCTAAAACTCTCCTCCACCAAAGATTCCAGTGGAGCGAAGGCGGATGTTGAAGAAATTTCGATTGGACCTTATATTCTGACTGGTGGAGAAGTCCCAGCTTTAATTATTGTGGACGCCGTCGCTAGACAGATTCCAGGAATTTTAGGTAATCTCGATTCGCCAGAAGAAAAGAGAATTTCTAGTTCGGAGATTTACACTCGGCCGGAAATTTACATTCATCAAGGTAAAAAATATTCAGTACCTAAGATCTTACTGTCTGGTCATCATCTTAAGATCGAAAAGTGGAAACAGACTAGACGCGGACTTACGCGGACTAAACGCGGACAAGGCAATAAATAATCTCAAATTCATTACGGGGTTTAACCCGGCAGTAGATTTTGATTTAACACCTAGAGATGTGGAGTTATCCACAATGTCAAAATTCACTACTGGGTTGACAAAAAAAGTAAAAAGTAATAGAGTAACAGGGAATCGGCAAGATTGAGTTACGGTTGATTATCTTGCTCTATTATCTCATTTTTTAGTTTTTTAGCCCAAGGGGGAAGCTCGGGCTAGTTTTTTTGTTTGTGCTAGTTTCAACTAAGTGTTTTTTTAAAAATTGATTTTAAATAATTTATTGTCCTTATGAAGCAAAAACATTTCTCGCGCTATAAGAAGCCTTTGATTGATTTACCAAATTTAGTCGAGATTCAAACTAATTCATATCGCTGGTTAGTCGAGGAGGGGTTAAAAGAATTATTTAAGGAGTTTTCTCCAGTTAGAGATTATTCGGAGAAAAAATTTGAGTTGACTTTTAATAGTTTTCAACTTGATGAACCTAAATTTGACGAATTTTACGCTAAAGATAATAAATTAACTTATGATGCTCCACTACGAGTACGAGTTAAATTAAAAAATAAAACTCTTAATTTAGAAAAAGAACAAGAAATTTTCTTGGCTGATTTTCCGTTGATGACTTCGCACGGAACTTTTATTATCAATGGTATCGAACGAGTGGTGGTACCTCAACTTACTCGGTCTTTTGGAGTTTTCTTTACGGCTAATGAATCACGGGGCCGAAAATTATTTGGCGCTAAAATTATGCCTTCTCGCGGGGCTTGGATCGAACTGGAGACTGAAAATGATGGAGTAATTTATGTTCGCATTGATCGAAAGCGAAAATTTCCAGTCGCCGCTCTTTTACGTATTTTGTCTGCTAGTGCTGGTAAAGATTTGACCAATGAAGAATTAATTTCAGTTTTTGCAAAACAGAAAGTGGATGTTTCTTTTATTCAAAAATCAATTGAAAAAGATCACGCTAAGACAACCGATGAAGCTTATTTAGAAGTTTACAAACGTTTGCGCGATTCTGATTTGGCTACAATCGCTAATGCCAAAGAATATGTTAATAGTCTCTTTAGTCGTGACAAATATGATTTATCAGTCGTTGGTCGTTTTCGTTTCAATCAGCGTTTTGGTTTACCGATCAATGATGAGGAAAAAGAGAAACGAGTCATTTCTTTTGAAGATTTTGTCTTAATTGTGACTCAAGTAATTACTTTAAATACTACTAAAGGTGCTCAAGAAGATGATATTGATCACTTGGGTTTCCGTCGAGTTCGTTGTGTTGGTGAAATGCTTCAATCAAAATTGAAAGTTGGGATGACCCAAATGAAGCGCAATATTCAAGATCGAATGTCGACGATTGATGCAGTTACTCTGTTGCCAATTCAAATTATTAGCCCTCGACCACTACAAGCTCGGCTGAAAGAATTTTTCACCACCAACCAATTATCGCAGTTTATGAGTCAAGAAAATGTTTTGTCTGAAGTAGAACATCTTCGGACCCTATCGGCTCTAGGGCCAGGAGGTTTGACCCGAGAACGAGCTGGTTTGGAAGTTCGTGATGTGCACTCCTCTCATTACGGCCGAGTTTGTCCGATTCACACTCCTGAAGGACCAAACATTGGTTTGATTCTCCACTTAGCTTCCTACGCTCGAATTAATGAATTTGGGGTAATTGAAGCGCCTTACGCGAAAGTGAAGAAAGGCAAAATTACTGATGAAATTGTCTATCTAAATGCTTTAGAAGAAGAACAACATGTCATTGCTCACGCTGCTAATCCTTATGATGATAGTGGTCACTTTTTGGATGAAAAAATTGAAGTTCGACGTCAGACTGAACCAGGTTTGGCTAATCGCTCCGAAGTAGATTTCGTTGATGTGGCAGCCGGGGAAGCTTTTTCGATTGCCACTGGAATGATTCCTTTCTTGGAACATGATGATGCCAACCGAGCTCTGATGGGTTCAAACATGCAGAAACAAGCCGTGCCTTGTGTTCGAGTCGAAGCTCCTTTAGTGGCCACTGGAATGGAAACTATTGCCGCTCAATCTTCGGGACGCTTAGTTCGAGCTCTTGATTCAGGTGTGGTCACGGCGGTTGATGGCCGAAAGATTAAAATCAAACGTGATCGTGATAATAAAGAAGATATTTATCCTTTGGCCACTTTTAAAATGACCAATGATTATACTTGTTTTAATCAACGACCAGTCGTGGCGCTCGGGGTTAAAGTTAAGAAAGGGGATTTACTAGCCGATTCTTCTTCGAGCGTTGATGGTCAATTAGCTTTAGGTCAAAATGCTCTGGTCGCTTTTATATCTTGGCATGGTGCTAACTATGAAGATGCGATTATTTTATCTGAACGCTTAGTTAAAAATAGTACTTTTACTAGTGTCTATATTGAAGAATTTGATATCAGTGTTCGGGATACTAAATTAGGACCAGAAATTACCACTCATGACATCCCTAATATTGGCGAAACTAAATTGCGCAATCTTGATGAAGAGGGAATTGTGCGAATTGGAGCCGAGTTAGAACCCAATGATATTTTAGTTGGTAAAATTACCCCTAAAGGAGAGACGGAATTAACTCCAGAAGAAAGATTGCTTCGATCGATTTTTGGCGAAAAATCTCGAGATGTTAAAGACACTAGTTTACGAATGCCTCATGGTAAAAAAGGCCGAGTGATTGGAGTGAAAGTTTTTTCTCGTGAACATGGCGATAAATTAGAGTCTGGAATTATCAAACGAATTCATGTTCAAGTAGCTAAAGTTAGAAATATTTCTGTCGGAGATAAGATGGCCGGTCGTCATGGTAATAAAGGAGTTATTTCTCGAGTTTTACCAGAAGAAGATATGCCGTACTTAGCTGATGGAACGCCGGTAGATGTTATTTTAACTCCCTTAGGTGTTCCTAGTCGAATGAACCTTGGTCAAATTTTTGAAATGCACTTAGGTTTGGCTGCTCATACTCTAAACTATCAAGCCATCACCCCAAATTTTATGGGGGTGACAGACCAAGAGATTCGGGATGAACTTAAAACGGCTGGTTTTTCCGAAACTGGAAAAGTTCCTCTTTTTGATGGTCAGACTGGAGAACAGTTTGCTGACGACATTTCGATTGGCTATATGTATATTTTGAAGTTAGCCCACATGGTGGAAGACAAGATTCACATGCGTTCAATCGGACCTTATTCTCTTATCACTCAACAGCCACTTGGTGGTCGATCCCAAGGTGGTGGTCAACGTTTTGGCGAAATGGAAGTCTGGGCTTTGGAAGGTTATGGAGCCGCTTATTCCTTACGTGAAATGTTGACGATTAAATCTGACGATATCGTTGGTCGATCTCAAGCTTTTGATTCAATTGTTAGAGGCGAGCCAATCAAAGCGCCAAACTTACCAGCCTCTTTTTCAGTGGCTTTAAATGAGTTACGCGGTTTGGGCTTAGATATCGAACTTAAAAAAATCTAATTTTGTTACTTAATCATGCAAACGACTAAAAATAAAACTTTTTTCTCAAGTAAAAGTGGAGAACATCCTACTGACTTTAATGCGGTCTCAATCAAATTAGCTTCTCCGGAGCGAATTCTCGAATGGTCTTATGGTGAAGTAACGAAACCAGAAACAATCAATTATCGTTCTGGTCGTTCGGAACGCAATGGTCTTTTTGATGAACGAATTTTTGGACCAGAAAAAGATTATGAATGTTATTGTGGTAAATACAAACGCATTCGATATAAAGATATTATTTGTGAAAAATGTGGTGTCGAGGTCACTCGTTCTATTGTCCGTCGGGATCGAATGGGTCATATCGAATTAGCTAGTCCTGTCGCTCATATTTGGTATTTGCGAAATATTCCTTCTCGAATGGGTTTACTGCTTGATCTACCAGTTTCAGAATTAGAACGAGTAATTTATTTTGCCGGTTATGTTATCACTAAAGTCAATGAAGATGAAAAAGCCAAAGTGATGCGTGATTTAGATACGGAATTTAAAAATAAATTTAAAGCTCTAAGTACCGAAGACGAAAAAGAAAAATTAAAAGCCTCACTTCTTGATGCTAAACACCAGGTGGAAAATTTACGGGAGTGGTCGGTCTTAGACGAAACGACTTATCATCGTCTATCACTTAAATACGGGACTGTTTTTGAAGCTTCGATTGGGGCGGAAGCAGTTTTCGATTTATTTAAACGAATTAACCTCGATAAAATGTTGGTCGAAGTAAGTAATCGTTTAGAAAAAGCTGGTTCTTTGGAACGAGTAAAATTACAGAAACGCTTCAATTTAGTTAAAGCCATGATTCGATCGGGAGTTCGACCAGAATGGATGTTTTTGAAAGTAATTCCAGTCATCCCGCCAGCTTTGCGACCGATGGTGGCTTTGGATGGTGGTCGTCATGCCACTTCTGATGTCAACGATCTCTACCGACGAGTGATTAATCGTAATAATCGCTTGAAAAAATTAATTGATCTTAATGCTCCGGAAGTTATTCTCCGTAATGAAAAACGAATTCTTCAAGAAGCAGTGGATGCTCTTTTAGATAATTCGATTCGCTCGGGTTCGGCTGGTGATGGAGCGATGAGTCAGGCTCAACGTCGACCACTTAAATCTTTAGCTGATTCTTTACGTGGAAAACAAGGACGTTTTCGCCAAAATTTACTTGGTAAACGAGTCGATTATTCTGGTCGCTCGGTGATTGTGGTTGGTCCAGAATTAAAAATTGGCCAATGTGGTTTACCTAAACACATGGCTCTTGAATTATTCCGTCCCTTTGTTATTTCTAAAATTTTAGAACGAGAATTAGCCTTCAATATTCGAGGAGCGGGACGTCTAATTGATGAGAGTACCCCTGAAGTGTGGGCTATTTTGGAAGAAGTGATTGAAGGTCGTTATGTCTTCTTAAACCGAGCGCCTTCACTTCATCGTCTGTCGGTTCAAGCTTTTCAACCAGTCTTGATTGAAGGTAATGCCATTCAATTGCATCCTTTAGTTTGTGCTCCGTTTAACGCTGACTTCGACGGTGATCAAATGGCCGTTCACGTGCCCTTAACTGAACGAGCTCAAGAAGAGGCTCGAGATTTAATTGCCTCTAATAAAAACTTACTTAAACCTTCTTCGGGAGATATTGTCGCTAATATGCGAATGGATATTGTTTTAGGTTGTTATTGGGTCACTAGACTTATCGAGGGTGAACCGGGTGAAGGAGCTTATTTCTCTAGTCCTAATGCGGCTATTATGGCTTATGATTTTAATCATCTATCTTTACGGGCCAAAATAAAAATTGTTGGTGGTAAAAAAGAAAAATACGGAGAATTTTCTGGCCAGATTTTTGAAACTTCAGTTGGCCGAATTCTTTTCAACACCAATTTACCATCTGATTTCGGATTTATTAATTTTGAGGTCACTGGTAAAGTGATGAATCGTTTGATTGAAGATTTAATGTCTAAATATGGAATGGATCGGATGTCAGATATTCTAGATAATCTTAAATCTTTTGGTTTTAAGTATGCGACTAAATCGGGAATCACTTGGGGTATGGATGATGTTAATGTCCCAGTAGAAAAAGAGGCGATTATCGCTTCGGCTCGAAAAGAAGTCGAAATGTTAGACGAAAAATTCCAAGATGGTTTATTGTCGGATCGAGAAAGATATCGTTTGACTATTGAAGTCTGGAATCGAACTAAAAGTCAAATTGAAAAATTAATTTTACCATCCCTACCACCTGATGGACCGGTGGCTTCAATGCTTAATTCTAATGCTCGAGGTTCAATTAGTCAGATTGCTCAAATGGCGGGAATGAAAGGTTTGATTATCAACACGGCCGGTCATTTATTGGAGTACCCAGTTATTCCTTCTTATAAAGAAGGTTTATCGCCAATCGAATACTTTATTACCACTCACGGTTCTCGTAAAACTTTGGCGGATACGGCTCTTAATACAGCTAAAGCTGGTTATTTGACTCGCAAATTAGTCGATGTCTCTCAAGATGTTATTATTAAAGAAGCTGATTGTGGTGATAAAGACGGCAAAACTATTTCCTTAGCTTATGTTACGGGATTTAATACTGGCTTGGCTAATTTGATTAAAGGCCGAATTCTTTTGAAAGATGTTTTAGATGTTGAGGGTAAATTACTCTTTAAAAAGGGTCATCTCTTAAACTTGTCTGATGCTCGCGTGATTGATGAAGCTAAAGTGCCTGAAGTGACTGTTCGCACCCCTTTGACTTGTAAAACGATTAAAGGTTTGTGTCAGAAATGTTATGGCCAAGATTTGGGCCGAGGTCATCTAGTGGCTGTTGGTGAACCAGTGGGGGTAGTGGCCGCTCAAGCGATTGGGGAACCGGGGACTCAATTGACGATGAGAACTAAACATACTGGTGGTATTAGTACTGGTGGGATTGATATTGTCGGTGGGCTACCTCGAGTCGAAGAAATTTTTGAACGACGACAGCCAAAAAATGCGGCCATTATTTCTGAAATTGATGGCGAAGTATCAGAGATTTCTAATGATGGCAAGGAATATACGATTACTATTTTAGTTGATTTAGAGAGCCGAAAGAAAAATTCTAAAACTAATGTGATTGAGTATTCAGCTCCTCAGGCTCGCACTCTATTTATTAAAACTGGTGATCGAGTGATAAAGGGACAACTCTTGACTGATGGCCCGGTAGAATTACCAGCCCTCTTTAAATTGGCTGGTCGTAATGCCACGGAAGATTATATTATGCGGGAAATTAATGCCATTTATGAATTACAGGGTGTTAATATCGCTCGAAAACATATTGAGATCATTGTTCGTCAAATGTTTTCTCGACGAAAAATTAAAACCCCTGGCGACACTAAGTTTTCGGTTGGTGAATTAGTCGAAGAAATTGAATTATTTGAAGATAATCAACGGATTGCTAATGATGGAGGAGAACTGGCAGTAGCCGATTCAGTCTTGCTAGGTATTTCAGAAGTGGCTTTATCGACTAGTTCCTTCTTAGCCGCGGTTTCTTTCCAGCACACTAATCGGGTCTTAGTAGATATGGCGATTAAGGGTGGTTTGGATAA
>PCSX01000013.1 GCA_002772495.1 Candidatus Vogelbacteria bacterium CG22_combo_CG10-13_8_21_14_all_37_9
ATTCGGGGTTCTGCTGGAAATAAGTCCGAACTTTTTGGTATAATGACCACCAAACGAAACATTGTCGGAATTAAGAAAGCGGAGCGATTTTGATGAGAGCTTGAATAATTTAGATTTTTGAGTTAAAATAACTTAATGAAAATCGGGTTAGTTTTACAATCAAACAAACCAGAACATATTTGGAATACCTTTCGTTTCGGAATTACCGCACTGAAAGCCGATCACCAGGTAGAAGTTTTTTTAATGAGTGAAGGATCGGAATTAGAGACAATCCCTGATAGTGAAGATTTTGACATCTCGGTAAAAGTGACCGAGTTTACAGAATTGAAAGGTAAAATTTATGCTTGTGGTTCTTGTCTTAAAATTCGTGGAAAAGAAGAAAGCGGGGTATGTCCGATTTCCACCATGACCGACTTGTTAGAAATGGTTGAAAATTCAGATAAAGTTTTAGTTTTTGGTTAATTTTACTATGGCTTCAAATTTTAAAGACAAATTGGAAATGACGATGTTTATCATTATTTTCCCTTATTATTTCTATCAAGCTCATTTAAAACCGATTTTTGAAAAAACGGTTGATATTGACGAGAAGGATTAAATTTAAGTTGAAGCCAGAGATAATAAATGATCTAAAAAATCAGGATAAGAAATTCCAGCCGAAGCTAAAGCTTTGGGTAACAGTGATTGCTCGGTCAAACCCGGTAAACTATTTGTTTCTAATAAATAAATTCCCCGAGGCGTCACAATAAAATCTGACCGCGAATAATGACGCAGGCCAAGCACTTGATGAGCTAATTTGGCCTGACGTTCCAGTTCTTGTTTTTCAGCGGGGCTAAATAAACCAGGACAAATTTCTTTGGTTTCGCCGTTATATTTAGCTTGATAATCAAAAAGTTTTCCTTTGGGTCGAATAATTTCAATTGGAAATAAAGAATACAAATCTTGACCGCGCAAACCTTCTACCACTCCACAGGTCGCTTCTCGACCGCGAATATATTCTTCAACTAAAACCAAATCAGAAATAGTAAAACAAGCTTCAATCGCTTGAGCTAATTCGTTTAAAGTCCTAGCTAGACTCAAACCAACCGAAGAACCACGATTGACCGGTTTAACAATCCAAGGCGGAGAAATTGTTTGAAAAATTTTCTCAGTTATTTTAGAAGTGTTTTCTCCTTGTCTAATTTCCAAACCCACTGGTGTCCTTAAACCGGCCGTTTTAAATTTGGCCTTAGCTAGAGTTTTATTCATCGCTAAAGCTGAAGCTAAATGACCAGAGCCAGTATAAGGCAAGGAAAATTGATCTAAAATTTTTTGGACTTGACCATCTTCACCAAACTCACCATGTAAAGCATTGAAAATAACATCCACCGATTGAGCGACTGTCGCCAGGTCAACTGGCCGACCTTCCAAATGCCACTGACCAGCTTTATCAATAAAAATATCCCGACCTAAATATTTGTCGGTCGGTAAATGATTCAAAACCGCTTCGCCAGTTTTAAGCGAAACTTCATATTCGGCACTAGGTCCACCGCGCAAGATTCCAGCCCGAATCGCCATATCAGTTTTATTTGAAAAAACTACTAATCTTCATTACTACATCATCAAGGGTAAAATTGGCTTTAATCAGGAAATCATTCACCCCCAGGGCTTTAGCTTTTTCAATATCTTCACGTTGACCAAGATTAGAAAAAACAATTACCGGTGTTCCTTTGATCGGTCCGTCTTCCCGAATCTTTTTCAAAACCTCAAAACCACTCAAGCCCGGCAAAAGTAGATCCAGTAAAATAATATCCGGTTGAGCTTCCTTGATTTTACCCAAAGCGCTTTCACCATCGACTGCTACCTCGACTTGATAACCCTCTTTTTCTAAACGTTTGACCGTCAAAGAACGTAAAAATTCGTCATCCTCGACAATAAATATTTTTTTAGTCATAAATAATTAAAAATTGATTATTCTTTAATATCCTCTAAGTATACTACTTTTGAAATAAGGGTAAAGTAAAGTGAAAAACTGCTCCAGAGCCAGCCTCACTTTCAAACCAAATAGTGCCACCGTGTTTACCAATAATATCTTTGGCAATCGACAACCCCAAACCCGAGCCATCTGGTTCAAGCGAAACCGCTTCCGGCGCACGATAAAACTTTTGAAAGATTTTTTTCTTAGCTTCACTACTCAAACCAATCCCCTTATCTTTAATACTAATTTTTACCTTAGGCTGACTACTGTTTACATCTCGATCATCAATACCAATCATGATCTGGCCTCCTCTAGCACTATATTTAACGGCATTATCAATTAAATTCTCTAAGACAATTTTTAATTTAGCTAAATCAGCTCGAACTGGTGGTAAATCGCTAGGCGGAGAGTCAAAAACAAAATTAATATCTTTGCTTTGAGCGGGGCTATAAAATTCAGCTAAAATATTTTTTATTAGGGACTCAAGCTCCACTGCTCCAAATTGATAAACATCATCTGGACTAGCACTACTAAGATCAATGGCTAATAACTCATTAACAATTTTGATCATTCGTTCAGTACTATCAAAACCTTTTTGTAAAAATTCTTTTTGTTCAGCACTAATCTCCCCCAACTGATTATTCAAAAACATGTGAAAAGTCCATTTGATAGCGGCCAAGGGAGTCCGGAGTTGATGAGTAGAGACCGATACAAATTTAGATTTAGCATCTTCTAATTCTCGCAGTCGTTGATTAGCATTAGACAATTCAAATTCTTTGGCCGACAAACGACGCATGGTGGCTTCCATATCTTTATTGACATCTTCCAAGGCTTTAATTTGACCGGCTCGCATTTTAGCTTCCCGAATTAAAGATTTGACTTGGCTTTTTTTAGCTTGAAATAGATAGCCTAAAACAAAACCAAAAAATAATAAAATGAAACCACTAACAATTTCTAGGGTCGTATTGGGGAAAATAGAGACAATAGAGAAGTCCATCTATTTATTTTAACAGTTGTCGACGTAATTTTCTATGAAAAGCCAGTGTATAACGATGAGCTTCACTATTAACTAAAATAATCGCCTGACGATAATCACGAATTAAAGCCGACGAACCCAGTAATTGTTCCGCTTTATGATGCTGGTCTTTTTTTACTGCTACCACGGGTATGGCTAAATCATAAGCTCGACAAATTTTCTCCGCCACCTGACGAATTCGTTCATCACCATCGACAATAATCAAATCTGGTAGAGGCCAATCAAGATGTTTTAAACGCCGAGTTAAAATTTCGGCTAAATTTTTTAAATCATCAATTTGACCCGACACTAAATTTTTGATTTTAAACTGACGATAATCTTTTGGTGATAATTCACCAGCTTGGTAAACCACCATTGCTCCAACAGTATTAGTACCAGATAAATGAGCAATATCGTAAGCTTCTAATCGAAAAGACTTAGCTGAAATAGAATTAACTTGAGCCCTAATAAGGGCGATATCTTGGAGATGATTGAGAGCAAATAATTGTTTTTTTATTTTATTAGCTTCTTCAAAAGCCAATTCTTTGGCTAAAGCTTTCATTTCTTTCGCTAATTTAGTTTTTAAAGTCTTAAAGCGACCAGAAAAAATCAAGCGCAATTTAGTAATAGTTTTAGCATAATCACGAGGAGAAATAGCCCCGACACAAACCCCCGGACAGAGGCCGATTTGATGTTCGAAGCAGGGTTTAACTTGGCCGATTTTCCCACCTACCCAAATTTTTCCTACTGGAAAAATTTGGGTAGGCAAGCACTTATCTCGCCAAGGGAAAATTTTTCGAATCAAACGCAAGGCGATTTTTAGATCCCGACCATTAGGAAAAGGACCGTAAGAATTAGCAACAACTATGTGCGACATCGGATATCGCGCACTAGATCTTTTGCCCACGTCAAACCCGCGTTTGTCCAGATCTCGACCTCGGACAATAATAACTCGAGGATAAGTTTCTTTGGTAATAACTATATAATTGTAACTTTTATCATCTTTTTCTCGAGCATTATATTTTGGTTGGTGAATTTTTATTAATTCAGTTTCCAATAATAAAGCTTCTAAAACAGATTCGGTACTGTGCCATTTAAGTTTATTACTCAACTCAAGCATTTTGACCAAACGTGGACCTCTAGTCTCACTAAGATCACCGACAAAATAAGACCGAACCCGATCTTTAAGGGAAGTAGCTTTACCAATATAAATAATTTTTTTATCTTGATAAAAAAAGTAGACCCCCGGACTATCTGGTAAAGAATATTTTTTTAGGTGGTTTAAATTCATAATTAGGTCTTGACCCGGTAGTAAGTTTTGGCATTCCTCTCAAGAGGTGTCGGCTAAAAGCCGGCGATGCTAAAACCTACTACCGGGTTGATTCTTCATGTGAGGCGTTAGTTTTTACTATTCTTATCAGCGTCAATTCCGCGTTTGTCCGCGTATCTTCCGCGTCTGATTCAAAACTCGCTTCAAATATTTAGCGGTATGTGAACCCGAAGCATAAGCTAATTCTTCCGGTGTCCCCTTGGCCACTAATTGGCCACCCCCATCTCCTCCATCTGGTCCCAAATCAAATAAATAATCACAATTTTTCAAAATTTCTAAATTATGTTCAATTACCACTACTGAATTTCCTCGCTCCACTAAACGGTGGAGGATTTCCACTAATTTTTGAACATCAACATAATGAAGACCAACCGTCGGTTCATCAAGAATATAAATGGTTCGCTCTGTTTGTGGTCGATAAAGTTCCGAGGAAATTTTAACTCGTTGAGCTTCCCCACCAGAAAGAGTAGTCGCTGATTGGCCTAATTCTAAATAACCAAGACCAACTTCAGCTAGAGTCTTAAGACGATCATAAATCGCTGGAATATCAATAAAAAACTCAAGCGCTTCTTCAATCGTCATTGATAAAACTTCGTTAATATTTTTTTTCTGATAAGTCACTTCGAGAGTTTCTTTTTGAAAACGAGTGCCATTACAAATATCGCAGGGCACAAAAACGGTCGGTAAAAAATGCATCTCCACAGCAATCAGACCATTACCCTGACAAGCTTCACAACGTCCCTCAGCGACATTAAAAGAAAAACGACCCGGTTTCCAACCTCGAATTTGAGCTAATTGAGTCGAGGCGAATAATTCTCGAATAAAAGTAAAAGCACCGGTATAAGTAGCCGGATTAGAACGAGGGGTTCGACCAATAGCACTTTGATCGATTAAAATTACTCGTGATAAATATTCTGAACCAGAAAACTCTCGGCAATGAAAAATTTCGTTACTACGATAACGACGTTCCAATCTGGCTTGCAAATTTTTATACAAAATTTCATAAACTAAGGATGATTTTCCTGATCCCGAGACACCAGAAATACCGACCAATTTACCAAGCGGTAAATCTAAATCGATTTTTTTAAGATTAAAAATGTGCCCACCGCGGATTCGAATCACCCCTTTTTCACTCGTTCGACGTTTTTCGGGAACAGAAATATTTTTTTCACCCCGCAAATAATCAACGGTCAAAGAATTAAAAGTATTTTTCTTGGCTGTTAATAATTTTTCGGTCTCTTCGGCTACCACAATTTTTCCCCCATGAATCCCCGCCCCCGGACCAATATCGACTAAATAATCAGAAGCATAAATCGTATCTTCATCGTGTTCAACCACAATAATCGAATTTCCCAAATCTCGAAGATCAATCAGGGTTTTAATCAAACGATCGTTATCGCGAGGATGCAGACCAATAGTCGGCTCATCAAGAACATAAAGCGCTCCCACCAAACGAGAACCAAGTTGCGAGGCCAAACGAATACGCTGGGCTTCGCCACCAGAGAGAGTGTTAGCTCGACGATCAAGAGTTAAATAGTCTAAACCAACATCTAATAAAAATTTAAGCCGAGCTTCGATTTCTTTTAAGACCACTTCCGCAATCGCTTTTTGACGTGAGCTTAATTTTACATTGGCAAAAAATTCGGCCACATTTTTAATCGACATCGCTGTCAAATCAACAATATTTCTTGCCCCGTGATCGGCTCCAGCCGATTTTATGGGGTTTGAGCCAATTAAAACCTGGGGAGCTTCTGGTCGTAAACGAGCCCCCTGACAAACTGGGCAAACTTCAGCACCAAAAAAATGTTTCGTCCCCAAACCATGGCAAGCCGGACAAGCACCATAAGGAGAATTGAAAGAAAAAAGACGCGGTTCAATTTCGGGATAAGAAAAACCGTCGTTAACACAGGAAAATTTAGCTGATAATAAAAATTCTTCTTCGCCCACAACGATTCTGACCAAACCCTCGGCTTCTTTTAAAGCTCGCTCCACCCCTTCAACTAAGCGTTCTTTAGCTGAATCTAAAACTGCCTTAGATACTACTTCAGTTAGTTTCGAACTAGCTTTTTCTTTAACCAAAGCTAATTCGGAAATTTTAATCGAATCAATTAAAGCTTCAATATCATGTTTTTTAGTTTTAGTTAAAATAATTCGTTCGCGTAAATTCTTTTTCGAACCATCCACTCGAACTTGACGATAGCCTTTATCTAATAAATCATAAAGTAATTGATAATATTCCCCTTTTCGGCCCCGAATAATCGGAGCATAAATTTCTAATTCCGTTTGAGCTTTAATTTGACCAGATTTTTGGAGTTGAGAAACTTTATCACGAATAAAATTAATTATTTCTTCGAGTGATAATTTTTCAATTTTAGCCCCACAAACCAAACAATGAGGTTCCCCGATTCGAGCGTATAAAACTCGTAAATAATCATAAATTTCAGTAATCGTAGCTACGGTCGAACGAGGATTTCCAGACCGAGATTTTTGGTCAATCGAAATAGCAGGTGATAGACCTGTAATTTCATCAACATCTGGTTTTTGCATTTGACGTAAAAATTGTCGCGCATAAGACGACAATGATTCAATATAACGACGCTGACCTTCGGCGAAAATAGTATCAAAAGCGAGTGATGATTTACCAGAACCAGATAGACCAGTAAAAACCACTAGTTTGTTCCTAGGGATTTCGAGATCAATATTTTTTAAATTATGCGTCCGAGCACCTTTAATTTTGATGATATCTGACATATAAAATACTTGTTTTTTTTAATTAAAAGTTTTTACGAGGTTTGGTTGGGAATTATAACACAATTTTCTAAAAAAATCGAGAAAAATACCCCGGGTCTGCAATCTTGCAGACCCGGGGAACTAAAACTCATGTTATTGTAACAGAATCAAATCAAAAAGAGAAAAAGAAGAGAACACTTGGCGACCGTAATGAAACCCGTCTGGATTCTCTAAAGAAATTGCATCGACGTGCCAACCCCCTTTATTCCAGTATACAAAGACCAAGCGAAATTTGTCATTCTGATCTTTGATGCAGAAGATGTTGGCGTGGCCGTTGTTGAGCAACACACCAGTCTCACCGTTCCCCTGCTTTTTCATCAAGGAGAACATCTCGGAAAGAGTTGTTTCCACTTCCTCTTTACCACCGAGTCCGGCAATGATCGATTTACTCATCGAAAACTGCTGTAATTTATAGCAAAGAAGTACCTGTCCCTCGATTGGCTCTTCAACTTTACCGTCACCGTTCAGGAACCAGTCGATTAAATTGTCACCAAGAACACTGATTTTCAGAGCATCGGATTTGGTATCGACTACAAAGTTGTCTCTTGCAATAAATTTGCCAACAGTAGCAAAAACCACTACCGACGAAACCAACTTAAGTTGTTTAACTGGATTAATTTTCCCCCAGCACGGGCGTTTGGCAAGAAAATTTTTCAACTCCGCCTCCCACTCGTCGCCATCATCACCAAGAAGAACGTTTTCAACCTGTTGACGCAGTCCTCTATATTTGAGGAGTGCTTCCCTGAGCATGTTATTCATGGTCAGTTTTCCCTTTCTGTTTGACGTTGTTTGCCTTCAGTTTGACCACAATGGTTTCAAAGGACTTGATCTATCTTTTATTATATCACAATATATTCTATTTAGTCAATCGCACCTGATCCACCTCTAACTTATGCAAAATCGCTTTAATCTCATCTCGTAAAATAGCGGCGGTTTCAAAATCTAATTCTCGAACGGCTGACGACATTTCTTTTTCTTTGACTTTCAATAATTTCTTAATCCCCCGTTTGTCCAAACCGGCCGTTTCAATTTTAAATAATTCAGCGGTTGCCTCTGCTCGGCCCAAATTCATCCCTTCGGTCAAATCGGAGATTTTTTTAATAATAGTTTGAGGACTAATGTGATGTTTTTTGTTATAAGCCAATTGCTTATCTCGTCGGCGATTAGTTTCTTCGATCGCTCGC
This sequence comes from Candidatus Vogelbacteria bacterium CG22_combo_CG10-13_8_21_14_all_37_9, assembly GCA_002772495.1. GTDB lineage: Bacteria > Patescibacteriota > Minisyncoccia > Phycocordibacterales > XYD1-FULL-46-19 > 21-14-all-37-9. Next base: position 8,274 of record PCSX01000013.1, read on the forward strand.
TTCATTGAACCAGTGACATTGTCGGCATATAAAATAACCCGGCCAGCCACATTTCTAGCGGCTCGACCAATCGTTTGGATTAAAGCGACTTCGGAACGGAGAAAACCTTCTTTATCGGCATCTAAAATACCAATAAAAGATAATTCTGGTAAATCCAAACCTTCGCGCAATAAATTGACTCCGACCAAACAGTCAAAACCGCCATTCTTTGAACCTTGTCGAAAAGCCGTTAAAATTTTAATCCGCTCTAAAGTTTTAATTTCACTATGTAAATATTCCGCTTTCAAACCTTCAGTCTTGAGATATTCACTTAAATCTTCAGCCATTTTTTTAGTCAAAGTGGTAGCAATCACTCGCCCACCAGCCGAAATATCTTTTTTAGCTTCGGCAATAAAATCTTTAATCTGACCCCTATACCCCGCCTCTGGCGGGGTCGACAAAATTGGTCGAACTTCGATAGCGGGATCAACTAAACCAGTTGGTCGAATAATTTGTTCAACAATTTTAGTGGAATTTTCTCCTTCATATTGACCAGGGGTAGCAGAAGTAAAAATTACCTGACCAATCCGTGCTTCAAATTCGGGAAAACGCAAAGGCCGATTATCATAAGCACTCGGTAGACGAAAGCCATTTTCCACCAAAGATTTTTTGCGACTAGCATCTCCAGCGTACATTCCACCAATTTGGGGAACAGTGACATGAGATTCATCAATAATAGTCAAAAAATCTGCTTCTTCAATTATCTGCGTTTGTCCGCGTCCAGTCCGCGTCGATCTGCGTTTTTTGGGAAAGTAATCTAAAAGCGTCTCGGGTGGAGATCCCGGTTTGCGACCAGATAAAGGTCGAGAATAATTTTCAATCCCATTACAATAACCAATTTCTCGAATCAAAGCTAAATCATAATTGGTTCGTCGTTTGAGACGTTCAGCTTCCAATAATTTTCCTTCGGCAATAAATTTGGCTAATTGCTCTTCTAGTTCGGTTTTGATCACCTTGATCGCTCGTTCACGCTCCGAGGCGCTAGTAATAAAATGTTTAGCGGGGAATAAAAAATATTGCTGATGTCTAGCTCGCTCTACCCGAGTGATGGCGTCATATTCAATTATTTCTGCAATTCCATCATTATTAAGTTGAAAATTAATTAATTCTCGCTCCCCGGGTGGCATTATTTCAATCGAATTTCCCAGCGCTCGAAACATTCCTGGTTTTAAATCAGCGATAGTTCGTTCGTAATACAGATTAATTAAACTAGTTAAAATTTCTTGACGCGAAATTTTTTGACCAGACTGGAAACGTAAATGACTGGCCAAGTATTCAGCCGGACTTCCTAAGCCATAAATACAAGAGACCGAAGCCACCACAATCACATCTCGACGAGTCAATAATGATTGAGTGGAAGCATGACGAAGCCGTTCTATTTCTTCATTAATACTGGCGTCTTTTTCAATGTAAGTATCAGAAGAAGCGATATAGGCTTCCGGTTGATAGTAATCATAATAAGAAACAAAATAATGAACAGCATTATTCGGAAAAAGAGTTTTGTATTCCTCGGCTAGTTGAGCGGCAAGTGTTTTATTATGAGCAATAACTAAAGTCGGTTTATTAATAGTAGCAATTACATTAGCACTGGTAAAAGTTTTACCTGATCCAGTCACGCCTAATAAAGTCTGGAAACGATCCCCAGCTTTAAGACCAGCGATGAGTTCTTTAATCGCTTGTGGTTGATCTCCGCTGGGTTTAAAAGGTGAAATTAAATTAAATTTGGAAGGAATCATAAAATTACAAAATATTATTACTCGCCCCGTGGGAGCAAAGCGACTTTACGGGGGTCTCCGGAAGGTTTGAAAGGTGAAATTAAATTAAATTTTTCAGTCATGATGGTAATTACTTAAAAATTGCTCTTTAAACTCAAAAAACTTTTCTTCAATAATAGATTGGCGAATATTCTTAACTAAATTAACAAAAAAATAAAGATTATGAATCGAAGCCAAGGTGCTAGCTAGCATTTCTTTAGCTCGAAACAAATGAGCCAAGTAAGCTCGAGTAAAATTCTGACAGGTATAACAAGCGCAAGTCGGATCCAGAGGAGAAAAATCAGTTCGGAATTTAGCATTTAAAATATTGATCCGACCAGTCAAAGTATAGAGCGAGCCATTACGCGCTTCCCGAGTCGGAGTCACACAATCAAAAGTATCGGCTCCATTTTCAATCCCAATGAACAAATCTTCTACTGCCCCGATACCTAATAAATGTCGTGGTTTATTAACCGGCAAAATCGAATTGACCCAATGGACCGCGGTCCCCATATCCGCTTTATCAAAAGAACCACCAATGCCGAAGCCGTCAAAATCAAGTGAAGCAATAAACTTAGCGCTTTGTTCGCGCAAGTCTTGATGACGACCACCCTGAACAATTCCGTACAGAGCTTGCCCACCTAAGTTTTTTTCAGAAAAATTTTGGCGGGCTTGAACATTTAATCTCTGATGTTCTTTTAAAGATCGTTGGGCCCATTGGTGAGTCCGTTCTAAAGCTTCTTTTTGATAATCCAAACTAGCTGACGGAGCGGTGCATTCATCAAAAGCAAAAATAATATCGGCGCCAATTTGATGTTGAATTTCAATCGAACGTTCAGGAGTCAAACGTAACTCCGAACCATCTAAATGCGAGCGAAAAGTCACACCGTCATCATCGATTTTAGCGAGCTTTCCCCCGTAAGATTCGCTTTGCTCATCACGGGGCAGACCGACCTCTGTTGATTCTATAGTCTTTCCTTCAACCGCAAACTTTGTCACTCCCACTTCACCATAGGCCACCCCGAGTGAAAAAACTTGAAAACCACCAGAATCAGTCATCGTTGGTCCAGACCAGTTCATAAATTTATGCAAACCTCCAGCTTCAGCCACAATTTTTTCTCCCGGTTCTAAAAATAGATGATAAGTATTAGCTAAAACCACTTGAGTCCCCAAATCTTTGATTTGTTCGGGGGTAAGTGCTTTAACTGTCGCCTTGGTCCCAACCACTACAAAAGCCGGCGTTTGGATCTCGCCATGAGGGGTAGTAATGGTCCCAACTCGGCCTAAAGCCCCCGGAATTTCTTTGGCAATTTTAAACTTAAAACTTTTTTCGGCCATTGGCCAAGCTTAGCATAAAAATTATAATTATCACTAAGACACAATATTCTTCGGTGTTCCAGACACAAAACTTTGCAAGTTTTCCAAACTAGTATCAAGAATTCTCTTCAGCGCCTCCCAAGTATTAAAAGCATTATGGGGGGTAATAATGACGTTCGGTAAATCAACTAAAAGATGATCAGCTAAAATAGCTTTTAAATCCTCCTCTGCCATTTGACCTTGAGACAGCCAGTACAGTTCTTCGTTCTTCATAAAATTCTCCTCTTCTAAGACATCTAAGCCCGCTCCAGCCAAATGACCACTCCGCAGAGCTTCCACTAAAGCAATCGTATCCACGAGTGGTCCCCGAGCCGTATTTAAAAGAAAGGCCCCTTTTTTCATTGAAGCGATTTTATCGGCATTCAAAAGATGATGATTATCTTTGGTGTAAGGCACATGTAAAGTGACAATATCAGCTTGGGCTAAAACTTGATCAAAATCTAAATAAGAATAATTAAATTTACTGGCATAAGCCTGATCAGGATAGGGATCGTAAGCAATAATATTCATAT